>USEE01000072.1 GCA_900553645.1 uncultured Eubacteriales bacterium | reverse complement strand
AAGTAATGTAACTTCCCGTATATAGCCCTCCCAAAAACGTTTGAACTAAGATAGTTATCGGGCAACAGACATAATTGACTTTTCTTTGGTTCTTTCTTTTCTTCTGAAAAGAAAGAACACGTCTCCCTAATTCCCAGACTCTCCCCGTAATATCCTTCATTAAAAAGAAATAAATGTAAGAACTATTAAAAACTTATTTGAAAAAGAGCGAGAATGTGGTATACTAGAGGTGGGTTTCGGCTGCGCCGAAAGTGATAGCCGATTGATTTCGACCAATTTTCATTGGAAGTGAACAAAGGTGGGGGATGAATCGTCCTATTAAAGAGTTGCAGTTTTGCCCGATAAGGTATATAATGTTGGTATGCCAATGGGTGGAACCCGTTTGCGCTTTCAAAGTTTGGGAGCGTGAATTGAAATCAAAATGATTATTGCGGGCGCTTGCTGCGGCCGGGAATAATCCAATTAGTAAAGGAGCGTCCGATATGCGCACAACCGATAACTTTGAGCACGAGCCACCGCGCAGGGCGGCGAGCAGCGAAACTCGCGCGGCCAGCCCGGCAGCCCGCAATCAAACTCCTCGACAGCCGGTGCGTCGCCCGCCCGTTCAGGTGGATAACGATTCGTATGACGACGATATACGTTATGACGACGAAATTGACGAGCAGGAAGATCAGTACGATCCCGAATACGACGACTACGACGAACAAACGCCGTGGTATGACAGCTTCTGGTTTATATGCGTATGTCTGGTAATATTCCCGCCGTACGCGCTGTATCGCATATGGAAGGACGAGCGTTTCAGCCTGACCAACCGCTGGCTGATTTCGGCGATCGACGTATGCTGGCTGTTGATTGTACTTATACTGACCTTCAGCCGCATATTCGGCAGCGACACGCCGGCCGGCAACACGGACGGACTGGTATCTCAGCCTACTCAGGCGATAGACATATCCACGCCTTCGCCTGACCCGAACGCGACCGAAGCGCCCACTGCCGACCCGAACGCGACGGCGAATCCCAACGCCACGGCTACGCCCACGGTTGATCCGAGCGCAACGCCCAATCCGAATGCGACCACCGCGCCCACGACCATAGGCGGCGCGATAACGCTGCCCACGCAGCTGCCGGGTTCGACCAGTCTGCCCAGTGCGGGCGTGACTTTGAAGCCGTCGGCCACGAGCACTGCCTCGACGGGCACGACGACCGGCACGAGCGATCAGAAGGTCTGGTACACGTCGGGCGGCACGTACTATCATAGCGACAAGACCTGCGGCGGCACGATGAGCGGTGCAAGTCAGCACACGCTGGCTGAGGCACAGTCGGCGGGCAAGCGTCGCTGCCCGTACTGCTACGACGGCATATCGCGCGACACCAAGGTAACTGCGCGCCCGGTTCCGGCAACCGCCAGACCCACGACGCGTCCGACTGCGCGCGTGACTGCGCGTCCGACTGTAAGAGTAACTGCCGCACCGACCCCGGTGCCGACTCCGGTATCCACTTCGCCGTATGCGGTAATGGTTTACTACACGACCAACGGCGAGTGCTATCACAGCATAAGCAACTGCCAGGGCATGAGGAATGCGGGCTACCACACGATTGGTCAGGCAATCGACGCGGGCAAGCGTCGCTGCCGCATCTGCAACGCGCCCGAGCCCGGTTCGACGGTAACTCCGTCGCCGTCCCCTGTGCCCACGCCCACCCCGGTGCCCACTCCGGTAATCCATATCGTATGGTACCGCCCGGACAGCACCTATTATCACGCAGTAAGCAACTGCCAGGGCATGGCAGGCGCAACCCGCCACACCTTGGGTGAAGCAGTAGACGCCAGCAAGCAGCCTTGCCCCGTCTGCAACCCGCCCAGACAATAACGTCTCTTATCCGCGCCGAAGGTTTTATATTCGGCGCGGGTTTCTTTTTTGGGGAGGCGAGGGGGACGTGTTCTTTCTTTTCGGAAGAAAAGAAAGAACCAAAGAAAAGTCGGTTATGTCTGTTGCCCGATAACTATCTTAGTTCAGACGTTTTAGGAAGCTATATACGGGAAGATGCCCCGCATTCTTGCGCTATTTGGCTCGCCCAGAGCCAGCAGCGTTTGCTGTTGTCAACATTTGTGGCTCACGCAAGCTATAATCTTAGCAGTTTCGGGATTCCGCGAATGGAGTTTATCTGTTTAGGCAGGTTTCACCCGCGCCATGTTCGCCACCCCTCGGCGGCTCAGACGGAAGTTCGGCGGTGAGGTTCACGCCCGCCGAAAGCAGGGCGGGCGCGAAAACAGGCCGTCCTGACGCGAAACTAGATGTATGAGCGGCCATCCATGCCGCGCCCACCATAAATTAAAGTGGGCGCGGAAGATACAATCAGTCCTCGGGGTTCGGTATAAGAATCTTTCACGCTCAGAAAGCAACATAACGATAGTTGCGGCAAAGTTTCGCCGCATACCCAAACTCCGCAAGGTCAATCCTGTTCGACAGGGGTTGGCAACAACCCCTTAACTGTCACAAAGCCCAGCCAGTGCACAGTGTCAAGGATGCCGCAGGCACGGCGAAGCCGCTTGTCCTTGACTCGGTGCGCTGACTGGGCTATCTTGCCGCTACACATGTCTGCAACTTCAGCATTCAAAGAGCAACAAAGCAATAATCGTGCAAGGTCGCGCCGCTTTCTAAAACTTCAACGGGTCAGCCCTTTATGACAGGGATTGGGCTACCTTATAATCGCAGTACCGCTAACAAAAAAAGCCGTGCGGCAGTTCCCTGCCGCACGGTGCCCAATCATATTTCATGTTTAACCCTGTCACGTTCCTCCGCGCGTTTCGCGTCGTTGAACCTGTCCAGCGTACCCACCAAATACCCGGTTATGCGCCTTATGCGCTCGAAAGGCTGCGTCGTGAAATGATACGTAAGCCCTACATACTCGCCGTCCACATTCACGTCTATGCTTTTCAGGCCGCCCGCATACTTCTCGCGCCCGCGCGCTACATACTGCCTTAGCTCCTCCTCGGGCAGCTCGCCGCCGACCACGTTCACATTGCAATTATCTATCATGACAGTCATATTGTCTACCTCCCTGTCAATTGACTTACCGTGTTTATTATTATATACCCGCCGCGCGCACAGTCAAACGCTGTTTGCCGCCGCTATCCGCGATTTTCGCCGTTTAGACCGCATTGCTGTGCGCGAATACTGTCGCACGCTTTGACTTGCCAGCGGCGGCGGTTATGGGTATAATAGATGCAGGGCTGCCATTTGTTGAAAGGCGTTGACTTATATGGAAAACTTTCTCGCGCTGATTTCTCGCCCCGATGTGATAATGCTGGGCGCGGCGCTTTTGATAATACTTATGATGCTTATCGCGATTATGAGCCGCATGTCCCGGCGCGACGCCGAGCGCGACCAGCGCATCGACGACATGCGCGACGCGATGGACAGGCGCTTAGGCGACGCATACGCGCGCACCGAAAGTCGCCTGACCGAAACCGATCAGTTCATGCGCGCGTCGGTCGAGCACATTAACGACGGCGTGGCGCGCGCTCTGGCCGATGCGGGGCACACTCAGGCCGGGCGCATGGACGACTACGCCGCGCGCACCAGATGCGCCGCTCAGGCAGAGAGCGAGCGCAGCCGCGCTTTCGACGAGGCAATGCGCCGCCGCATGGACGAGATGGAACGGCGCGCCGACGAGCGCATGGCGCGCCTGCGCAGCGACATAGCCAGCGACACCGAAAGCGCGATAGGCGCGCGGTTGGACGCGGCACTGGGCGGGCTGGACGAGCGGCTGGAGCGTTTGGGCGGCGAGCTGGAGCGTTTCAGCCGCACATCGGGCGAACTGAATGGCCTTAAGGATGCGCTCAACTGGCGGCCGCGCGGTGCGGACGGAGACGCACGACTGGACGCGCTGCTGATGCAATGGCTGTCGCCTGGGCGGTATGTGCGCCATTTTGAGGTGGGCACCGGTTCGGGGCGGTATGCCGATTTCGCGATAATGCTGCCGGACGAGAACGGTCAGACGCTCTACCTGCCTGTGGATTCGTCGTTCCCTGCGGACGAGTTCGCGGGCGATTGGAACGACGACGTGCGACACCGCCTCAGCGAAAGCGTGAACGCATACGCGCGCCGCATAGCGTCGGAACTGATAAAGCCCGGCCTAACCGCCGATTTTGCGATAATGCTGATACAAAACGAACTGGTCTGCGCGCGCGTGAACGAGCTGGACGATTCCATGCGCGACGCACAGTTGGCGCGGCGCGTGATACCCGCGGGGCCGTCGGCGTTCTGGGCGATGGTGCGCGCACTGGAGGGCGGCATGAACGCGCTGGCGATGCAGCGCCGCTCGGAAGAGCTGGAACGGCTGCTGGGTGAGGTAAGGCAGGAGCTGGGGCGCTTCTCGCGAATGCTGGGCACGCCCGAGCGCGCAAAGGCCGCGGCTGAACAGGCGGAACATGATTTGCCAGAACTTAAAGACGAATACGAACCGCTGGACTACGACGATGATGTGGAAGACGAGCCAAAAGCCTACGCAGGCAGGCACAGCGTCCCCGCGCGCGACAGTGTGGCGCATGTCGGCGGCAAAAACGACATAGATATATGGAACTAGAGTGAGCTTTTTGCAATCAAATATAATAGGGCTTATGCCTTAAATTGTATTTTCAGATGTGACGAATCGCCGACTTTGAAATTTGCAAATTGCACTCATGATATTCGGGAGGCGGATTGAAGGCGTGATAAACGCGATGATATACGCGCGCGACGGGCGCAGGATACCCGCGCGCGTCGAAACATGCGGCGGCACGCGCACGGACGCGGGCGCTGAATTCGTGTTCTGCGAGGCGACTATGGCAAGCGCGCTGGGCGAGGTATACACCGGCTGCGCGCGTCAGCCGGAGCGCGCCGCGCATCTGTACGGCACGGACGAGGTGCGGCCCTGCGGTACGGACGCGGCAGGCCTTGGCATCAAGCCCGCGGATTCGCCCGCGCTTATCCGCGGCATATACGCGCTGGCCTGCCAGACGCGTCCCAGTTTCGCGCGCGAAACCCGCGCCATATGGCAGGGGCTTATGGCGCGCTGGACTGCGGCGGGGCTGGAGGCATACTTCATAATGCGCGGCGAGCGGGCGCAGGGCTACATGTTGCTTGGCGAGCGCGACGGGCAGGGCGAATTTACAGAACTGCGCGAGTTTGCCGCCCTGCCCGACAGCGGCGTGACGCTGGATGCGGCGCTGTCTGCGGCGCGTGCGGCGGGGCTGTGCGGCGATGAGGTCGCGGTGCATGGCTCGATAATGGAAGTGGATGAATAGGCGCATGGCGCGGCGGGACTGACTGAAAATGCGTTTTGCGTTCAGGCAGTCGCGCCGCGTTTCTGTTTACCACTGGAAATAGAACGTACTCCTTAACCGATCAAAAGCGCATATCGATTGCCTTAAACATATTTAAGTCATTCAGCCAGAACAGCCGTGTTCGTGAAAACAGCAGACATGCAAAGATTGTATCAGATGGCTAATCATCGCAAGCGCATCGGCTCAACATGGCAAAGTCATTTTGCCGTTTATCATTTTAGCCTTCACATAAAATCTTGAAAAAGTGTTCTTCATGCTGATACACTTTTACTTGACAGCATGAATACTGCGTGCTATCTTATCGTTAAACGACCGTAAACATGCGGAGGACTTAAATATGCAACTCGATATGAATTACAGCGTAAGCGCGCGCGACGTGCTTACCAATCCCGAAACGGGCGCGCGCTTTGATATGATGCGGCGCGCCGGCGTTAACCGCGTCTGGCTGGAAGGCTACTTCTATGGCCATCACGAAACCGCGCCCGAGGACATAGCCCGCGCTCGCGCGCGCATACTCGACGCGGGCTTTGAAAGCGGTATAATCAGCCTGCCCGTGGGTCATCCCGGCAATTCGCTAAACCCGGACGACCCGACGCTGGAACTGCGCATACCTGACTCGTGGCGCTACCGCATCGACAAAAACGGCAATCCCGTGTACTTCTGCGCCGACATCGACGGCACCATGATTCGCGACAACACCGAGGCCGCACGCGTGTATGCGCAGATGGGCTTCGACATGTCGTTCTTCGACGACGATCTGCGCATGGGCAACTGGGGTAAGGAGACGCAGGGCTGCTTCTGCGACGACTGCATAGCGCGCTTTAACGAGCGATTCTCGCTTAAAGAGACGCGCGATACGCTGCGCGCATACGTCGAAGGCGCGCCCGACCCGGACGGCATACTGAATATGTGGCGCAAATTCAACTGCGATAAAGTGACTGACCTGATGGTAAAGACTCACATCGACGGCCAGCGCAGCGGCATCATGGTCATGCACGACGGCGACGAGCGCCACGGCATATCCATACCTGACATACGCCGCGCACTGCCCGACTGCATGTTCCGCGTGGGCGAGGCGCACTTCAGCGACGCGGATTACGCCGTGCCCGGCGGCCGCGCGTCTGTCGCCAAGAGCATCAGCCATCATTTGAAGCTGATAGGCGATTGCGACGCATACAGCGAATCCACCGTGTTCCCGGCGCGCGCGCTGTCGCCCGAAAACCTGCTGGACAAGATCAGACTGGAGATTTCGCTGGGGCTGAGGCATATATTCCTGATGGCGGGCACATGGTTCCTGTCCGAGCCGTACTGGAAGGCGATTGCCGATAACCGCGAGGCGCTCTGCGAATTCGCCGCCGCGCTGGATGAAGCAAAGGAAAAGTAATTATAGACAAAACACAAGCCGCTCGGCGCAATGTCGGGCGGCTAAAATATTGGTTGAGGTCTGGAATGTTTATCAAAATCCTGTGCTTTGCGTTTTTAGGCGCTATCGCGTACAAAGCTAGAGTGTGTCTCAAAAATTCCTTAATCCGCAATTTCGGGCG
>USEE01000071.1 GCA_900553645.1 uncultured Eubacteriales bacterium | reverse complement strand
ATCACGGTGCGCGATCTGTCCGAGCTTATAGGTAAGCCCGCGGGTGAGATAATAAAGAAGCTGATGGGTCTGGACATCATGGCCACCATCAACTCCGATCTGGATTACGACACGGCGCTTCTGATCTGCTCCGACTTCGGCATCGAGCTGGAGCTGAAGCTGGATAAGACCGCCGAGGACTTCCTCAGCGATGAGAATGTTGAGGACGATGAGTCCAAGCTCATTACACGTCCACCGGTCGTCACCATCATGGGTCACGTTGACCATGGTAAGACCTCGCTGCTGGACTACATCCGCAAGACCCGCGTAACCGCGACCGAGGCCGGCGGCATAACCCAGCACATCGGCGCGTACACCGTGACCGTAAACGACCAGCAGATTACCTTCCTCGATACCCCCGGTCACGAAGCGTTCACCGCCATGCGCGCGCGCGGCGCTCAGTGCACCGACATCGCAATCCTTGTCGTGGCCGCCGACGACGGCGTAATGCCTCAGACGATTGAGGCCATTAACCACGCCAAGGCCGCCAATGTGCCGATAATCGTCGCCATCAATAAGTGCGACCGCCCCGGCGCCGATCCCGAGCGCATCAAGACCCAGCTGACCGAATACGGCCTCGTGTGCGAGGAGTGGGGCGGCGATACCATCATGGTTCCGCTGTCCGCGCTTACCGGCGACGGCGTGGATTCGCTGCTGGAGATGGTAATACTTCAGGCCGAAGTGCTCGACCTCAAGGCAAACCCCGACCGCATGGCGCGCGGCATAATCGTCGAGGCCAAGCTGGATAAGGGCCGCGGCCCTGTAGCTACCGTGCTGGTACAGAACGGTACGCTGCACACCGGCGACACCATCGTCGCGGGCACCGCATATGGCCGCGTGCGCGCGATGGTCAACGACCGTGGCGAGCGCGTGACCTCAGCCGGCCCCTCGATGCCTGTCGAGGTAATCGGCTTCAACGACGTGCCCGAGGCGGGCGACCAGATCAGCGCGGTCGAGGACGACAAGCTCAGCCGCCTCGTCGCCGAGGAGCGCAAGCAGAAGCTGCGCGCGGCGCTGGTCAAGAACGATTCCAAGGCTTCGCTGGACGATCTGTTTAGCCAGATCGGCAACGGCGTAAAGGACCTGAATATCATCGTAAAGGCCGATGTACAGGGCAGCGTCGAGGCCGTCAAGCAGTCGCTTGAAAAGCTGAGCAACGATGAAGTGCACGTAAAGATCATCCACGGCGGCGTAGGCGCGATCAACGAGACCGACGTAATGCTGGCCTCCGCGTCCAACGCGATAATCGTCGGCTTCAACGTGCGCCCCGACAGCAAGGCCGCTCAGCTGGCCGAGCGCGACCAGATCGACATCCGCCTCTACCGCGTAATTTACGACGCGATAGAGGAGATTCAGGCCGCCATGAAGGGTATGCTCGCGCCCAAGTTCAAGGAAGTCATACTCGGCCATGCACAGATCCGTCAGGTGTTTAAGGTATCCGGCGTGGGTACCATCGGCGGCGGCTATGTAACCGACGGCAAGATTCAGCGCAACGCCCAGATACGACTGCTGCGCGACAATATCGTAATTCACGAGGGCAAGATCGCATCGCTCAAGCGCTTCAAGGACGACGCCAAGGAAGTGGCGCAGGGCTTTGAATGCGGTATCGGCATCGAGAACTATAACGACCTCAAGGAAAACGACGTTATAGAGTGCTTCGTGATGGAAGAAATCAAGGACTGATGATTTTGCGCCGCGCATGGGCTTTTGCTGTGCGCGGCGTTTTGACTTTTTCGCGGCGTTGGTGCCGCAGTGATTAATCGCTTAGGCATTTTGTAAGGGCAGGCGGCAGGCGTGGTTTCGCGTGGCGACCGCCCGCACTCTGAGCAAACGTTGCGCTGTGAACTGTCGGACTTGTCATAGTAGGCTGAGGTCACATAGCGCAGACAGCGGCGCGGCGTTAACTGACTTAACCGCAGCTTTCTAAACGCAATCAGAAAAGACTAAACCCGACTGGATAGATTTAAGGAGATTTGAATGGCTTATAACAGAATTGACCGCATCTCGGAGGAGGTGCGCCGCGAGCTGGACAAGCTCATACGCGAGGATTTGCGCGACCCGCGCTTCTCGGGCACGTTTTCGATAACGCACGCCGACGTGACGCGCGATTTGAGGTATTGCAAGGTATATGTGAGCGTGCTGGAACCCGAAAAGCGCAAGGGCGTGATGGACGCGCTCAAGAGCGCCGCGGGCTTTTTGCGCCGCGAACTCGGCCATCGCGTCGATCTGCGGTATACGCCCGAGCTGATTTTCGAGCTGGACACCAACATGGAATATGCCAGCCGTATGACCAAATTGATAGATGAAGCGGTGAAAAGGGATGCCTCAAAACCTTCTGAATCCGAAGAATAATACGGCCGCCGAGCTGGCCGAATGGATTAAATGCCACGAAGACATAGGCGTGGTATGCCACGTATCGCCCGACGGCGACACGCTGGGCAGCGGTCTGGCGCTGGCTGAGGCGCTGAGGAAGATGGGCAAAAACGCCTGCACGCTGTGCCAGGACGCGATACCCGATATGTATCACTTCATGCCGGGCGTGATGGACGTATGCTCGCCCGAATGCGCGCCTTTTATGCTCCGCTCGCTGCTGTTTTGCGACGTGAGCGACGAACTGCGCGCCGGTTCGTGCCTGATGCCCGAAATACGCGAGCGCGCGCTGATCGACCACCACGCTACTAACCCCGCCTTTGCCGACGTAAACCTGATCGACGGCGACGCGGCCGCGACCGGTGTAATGGTGGTGGAGCTGATGGACAGACTGCGCATACCGCTTACGCCCTCGATGGCTGAAAACCTGTATGTAGGCATAACGACCGACACCGGCAACTTCAGCTATCCATCGACCGACGGCCGCACGCTGCGCGCGGGCGCGAAGTGCCTGGATGCGGGCGCAGACCCGGACGAGATCACGCGCCGCATGTTTAGACTCCGCACCGTGGCGCGCACTCAATTGCTGGGCGCGGCGGTGTCCCAAATGCAGCTGCTCGACGGCGGCAAAATAGCTATATTTAAGGTAAGCAAGCTTATGCTGAATGAGTTCGGCGCGGCCAACGCCGACTGCGAGGGCATAGTCAGCTACGGCACCGAGACCGAGGGCGTGCGCGCTGCGGCGCTGCTGCGCGAGCAGACCGGCGGTCGGGTAAAGGCTTCGCTGCGTTCGCTGGGCGAGGTGGACGTGAGCCGCGTTGCGCTAATGCACGGCGGCGGCGGTCACGCGGCGGCGGCGGGCTGTACATTGGTAGGCGGTCTGGATGAGTGCGCCGCGATAATCGCGTCGGAACTGAGCGACGAAATTGCGCGCGCGGAAGGCCGCTGATTAAAAAACCACAACGGCGCATACGCGCCGCGAGAGGACTTGAATGGACGGATTTATAAACCTGCTCAAGCCGCCGGGCATGACCTCGTCGGACGCGGTAGTATACGTGCGCAAACGCCTGCCGCGCGGCACAAAGGTGGGTCACGCGGGTACGCTCGACCCAGAGGCGGCGGGCGTGCTGCCGGTAATGGTGGGGCGCGCCGCGCGCCTGAGCGACTACATAATGACCGGCGAAAAGGAATATATATGCGAAATCGCACTGGGTGTAGCCACCGATACGCAGGATGCGCAGGGCGCGCCCGTGGGCGAGCATAACCCGCCCGCGTCGGAAGAAGCGCTTATCAATGTGTTAAGCCAGTTCCGGGGCGGCATAATGCAGGTGCCCAGCGCATTCAGCGCGCTCAAGGTGGGCGGCCGCAAGATGTGCGACATAGCCCGCGCGGGCGGCGAGGTCGCGCCACAGGCGCGCCCGGTGACTATACATGAGCTGGAATACCTGGGCAGGGGCGCGCAGGACGGGTATCTGCTGCGCGTTAAATGCTCCAAGGGCACGTATATACGCGCGCTGTGCCACGACATAGGCCGGGCGCTGGGCTGCGGCGCGCACATGCGCTTTCTGCTGCGCACGTTCAGCGCCGGGTTTTCGATAGCCGATGCGTGTACGCTGGAGCAGGTTGACGCGGACTTAAACGCGCACATTATGCCTATCGACGCGCCGATAAACCACATGCCGCGCGTGCTGTGCGGCAGCGATTTGTATGCGCGCCTGCGCTGCGGCAACCGGCTGGCGATAGACAAATTACACGGCGACGTGGACGCGCCGGGGGCGATACGGCTGTACGTCAATCGTGAGGCGGACATCGATACATTGGAGCGCGACGCACAATCAGGCGGCGTGCCCGCCGGATACAGCTTTGCGGGCATAGTCGAGCGCGACGGCGACGAGACGCGGTTTAAGGCTATGCTGTTTGAGCCGGAGGACTGAGGATGCAGCTATACGATACTATGGAAGCCTACGCGCGCGCGGGCGGAGAATGCGTCGCGGCGCTGGGCATGTTCGACGGAGTACACATGGGTCATGCCGCGCTGATAAGCGAGGCCGTGCGTCAGGCGCGCGCGTTGGGCGTAAGCGCGGTCGTGGTTACATTTAAGCAGAACCCGGTCAGCGTGCTGTGCCCTGAGCGTGCGCCGGGCGACATACAGTCGCTCGATGAAAGGCTCTCGGCGATAAAGGCGCTGGGCGTGGATGCGGCGATTGCTGAGGACTTCACGCCCGACTATGCGCGCCATACCGGGCTGGACTTTGCAAAGGAAATGAAGGACAAGCTGCATGTGCGCGCGGTCGTGGCGGGCTTTAATTACAGCTTCGGCGACAAGGGCGCGTGCGGCGTGGACGAGCTGAAGGCGTTTGGCCGCGAGCTGGGCTTTGACGTGACGATCGTGCCGCCGGTCGAGGTGATGGGCGGCGCCGCGTCCTCTACGCGCATACGTCAATACCTCGCCGAGGGCGACATTGCGGGCGCAAGCGCGATAATGGGCCGCCCGTACGAGATGTGCGGCGTGATTGCGCAGGGCAAACACCTCGGGCATACGCTGGGCTTCGCCACGGCCAACATAAATATAGCGCCCGGCCGCGCGCTGCCGCACGCGGGCGTGTACGTGTGCGCGGCGAAGCTGGACGAGGGCGAGTGGCTGCCGGGCGTGCTGAACATCGGCTCCCAGCCAACCGCGCCCAGCGGACACAAGACCTGTGAGGTACATATCCTGCGCGATGTGGGCGACGTTTACGGCCGCTTCATGCGCGTAAGGTTTATCGAGTTTCGCCGCCCGGAGCGCAAGTTTGCGGGTCTGGACGAACTGCGTACACAGGTGGAGCACGACAAGGCAGACGCGCGCGAGTACTTCGCAAGCGGCGAGGCGATAAAGCGGCTGAATGAGGGCAGGTAAGTGGGTAAGAAGTTAGCCCTTTCCCGGTACAAATAGTGTTGGCCGCATATAAAAAACGAGTGACAAACCAAGTTGACACTCGCCGGATGATATGATATAATAACGGCAGGAAGGGATGACGCTTTTGCTGTGGCTTCTCCCCTCTGATGAGAGTATGAGCCGCCAGCCATTTAGCGATGGATGGCGGTTTTGCTTTTATTTCTTCTTGTCGCTGATCTTGCAACCAAGAATGATTGCAGTCATCACAAGAGACAGTATCGTCGTTACTATGTCAATGATTTCATAGTCGGACATGATACCACCTCCTTTGCTTTAGTAGCATCAGAGGTGAAAGCCAAGCGCCATCTGTTCCGTCCTGCCGAAAGCCTTAAAAAGGCTTCATATATAGTATAGCATATTGCCCATACCGCGTCAATTTCCAAATTGCTATAAACTGTCTTGCATGTATTCAGACTGGAATATGTACAGGCTAAAAACAGTATTGCTAACAAATTTAGCGTTTACAAAATCCCTGCAACATGGTACAATAACAAGTGTGGTTTCGCAAGATGCGAACGCCGCCGATTACCGTGGGCCAGGCTCTGCGCGTCTCCGACGCATTGCGTAGTCTGCGGTGCAATGAATTAAGGAGGAATACCAACAATGATCGACAAGTCTGCTATTATCGCTGAGTACGCTACCCATGAGGGCGACACCGGTTCTCCCGAGGTTCAGGTCGCGCTGCTGACCGCGCGCATCAATCACCTGAACGAGCATCTGCGCGACAACAAGAACGACCACCACTCCCGCCGTGGTCTGCTGCTGATGGTTGGTAAGCGTCGCGGTCTGCTGGACTACCTCAAGCGCAAGGACATCGAGCGCTATCGTGCGCTGGTTGCCAAGCTGGGTCTGCGTAAGTAATTCCCGCGTGACTTTGCGCACGGAGGGCGGCTCCGGTCAGCGCAAAGCGAGTTATCGACTGAACGGATGGGCTGCGGATTTTACGCGGCTTCAGGTCATGGTTTGACCGCTGTTGAATCGGTATAAGCGCCGTCGCTTGGTGAGCGCAGGCTCACCGGGCGGCGGCTTTTTAAGGTATATTACGCAGTGTTGACTTATCATAGCCTCAACAGATTAACCGCGAGATATGCCTGCTTAGAGCGATATGCAGACGGGGCGTAGATTACGCCTTAATATTAGTGCTATCAATATAAAAAGGGTTAATATAGACAGGTTGCCTGAAAGGAGGCAAAGCATGGACAAGAAGTATTCTATGGAGCTGGCCGGCCGCACACTGACGCTGGAATTTGGCAGGTATGCGCAGCAGGCCAACGGCAGCGTGCTCGTGCGCTATGGCGATACGGTGGTGCTGGTTTGCGACACTGCGGGGGCACAGCCGCGCCCGGGCATGGACTTTTTCCCGCTGAGCGTTGAATTTGAGGAGAAGCTGTATTCGGTAGGTAAGATACCGGGCGGCTTCATTAAGCGCGAAGGCCGTCCCACCGAGAAGGCCATACTGACCTCGCGCCTTATCGACCGCCCGATTCGTCCGCTGTTCCCCAAGGGAATGCGCAACGACGTTCAGGT
>USEE01000070.1 GCA_900553645.1 uncultured Eubacteriales bacterium | reverse complement strand
TGGGTAAGCGTCTCATCCGCCGCAATCCTGCCGCCGCCGGTAGAGCCGCCGCCCGTGCTGGCGGTCTTTTCCAATGCCTCCACGCGCGCCTCCAGCAACTCGTTCGCCGCCCGCGCGCTTTCGTCCTTAAACAGATACCCGTTTAGGCTTCGTATCTCGCTTGCCATCATCAAACCTCCGCAAATCCACCCGAATAGACGTGCACCCTGAACGAACTCGCCGCGCTGCCATCCGATCCGACGGTCACACTGCCTGTGACCTTTGCATTGCCCTCGCTGTCTACCGAGAATAAGTTCTTCCCCTTGAGCACGCCCAGTTCCGCCTTGCGCCAAATTCCGTTCACGCGCACATAGCTTTCCGTCTCGATCCACCTGCCATTAACGCGCGCATAGAACTGCGTCGCTAATCGGTCGCGTTCGTACCAGTAGCCGTCACCGTCATACCGCCCGCTGTCGGGGTAGATGCCATCCTCGCCGATAACCTCGTCCACGTATTCGCCGCGCGTGTATACGGGTATCAGCGTGTATTTGCCCGTGCGGTATATCGACTGAGAATAGGTGTTATTTCCGTCGAATGTCGCATAGTATTCCCACGCTGACATCTTGTCCTCGTCGATGTCGTAGGTATATACCTTTGCATTGTAGCTGCCGTACCAGCGAACGAAGTCGCTGTAACCCGCGGGACGGTTCGATAATCGGATAGGCGAGTACCTGTTCTCATACTTTAGCTGATAGCCGCCGTACTCGTCCGCGTCCAGATGGATGTACAGTCCCTGATCGGCGGGCCACCACAGGCCGGTTACATAGGAATACGGGCCGCCCGAGTTGCTGGTGTCCAGTTCCTCACTGTCGCGGCTCAAATGCGCTATGGCCTTATAGCGCTTGAACCAGTATTTCGCCATGCGCCGCCTCCTACTTCACGTACTTTAACCATATATCGCCGTCGTGCACGCCCTGCGTGGGCTCGTCGGTGGATATGATTATGTTTCTCACCTGCCTGCCCGCAAGCGCCGCGATTGCGTCGGTGTTGGCCAGCACCCTGCCCGACAGCACGCCCTCGGTTATTGTCGATGCGGACTGGATGTGGGTGTTGTTGGCCTTTTGGGTGAGGGCGACGCTCATCTCGTGCCGGGTTGCGAATATCATGCCCTCCGAGCCGAAGCTCAGGCCCTCAGCACCGGCTATCGCGAGTGCGAACTCCACCTCGAACTCGCACTCGCTGGCGGGTATCATATCGCCCGCCGCCGCGTCGCACGTATTGGCATAGGCGATCAGCGTCTCCGCGCCGTCCGCATTCAGCCGCGCGAACAGTCCGCACTCGTTCCACCTGAACGCGGGCAGGTAGCCGCCGCGCCCGTCAGCATTGCTGAACTGACAGCGTATGCGCACGGTATCGCCGCTTATTTCGGGCGCGGCCACGCGCATGTCGGCCATGCGGTCGTTCATCGTGGTGCGCGCCGCCAGACTGCTGCCGGGCTTCAGCGCGCCGCGTCCCACTGCGCCGCGCGTGAATATCACGTCGCCCTCCAGCGCCGCGCGCGTCAGCATTTCGCGCCCCGCGTCGGTTATTACAAAATCGGTTAGCGCCATTCATGTTCCTCCCGTCAATTGGATTGGTTAAGGGCGTATGTGCGCGCCCATCTCAGGCCGCAGGCGGCGCTTACGCGTGTGGGCGCGTCCTGTTCGCACTTGACCTGATAGTTAAGGTGAGCCGGCTTTATCGCGTCCACGGCGGCGCGCAGTGCGTCCTCGTCCACCGAGTACCGCTTTGCGTACAGCGTGAATCGATTCTTTCCCGTATTTTCGACCGCGCGCACGCGGCAGCCCACCGCGGCCCCGGCGCGGCTGCATATGGTATGCGGATTGGCCGAGCCGACCGCGCGCACACGGCTGAGCAATTGTGCGCGGCGCGCGTCCGCGCCCATGTCGCCGGGGCGCAGCGCGTATTCGTCCTCCCACAAATCGAGCGCCCAGTCGGCGGTCTGAGGCATTGCCTGAAGGCTCAGCTGCTCCGCCCAGTCGTTAATCTGCTGAGTCTCCCCGCCCAGCGCGTCGAGTATCGCAAGAAAATTGCGCGCGCGGCCATATATGGGCGAGATCGAATCCAGCATACGCCGCGCAGACGCGCTTTTAAGCATAATATCGGTATCGCCGCTCAAGTAAGCGTCACCCCGCCTTCCGCGAGCACAGGCAATTGCATATCGGTAAGCTCGATATTCTCACTGCCGCCGTCCAGCAGCAGATCGGAATAATCGCTCACGCCCGCCACGCCGCTAAGCAGCGCGCCCACGCGCGTAATGCGCACCGCGCCGTCGTGCCCACCGGCGAAGTAGGCGTTAAGCGCCGCCTCAAACGCCGCCTTAACGTCGCCCAGCGCCGCGCCGATAAGCGTAACGTGCGCCGATACGCTTATCGGGCGGGGCAACGGGGTCTTTACCTCCACGATTGCGTTTATCGGGGACAGGCGGCTCACCGGGTCGTCGGGGCGCATTATGTGGTTCAGCACAGCCTGACACAGCGTCTCCGACGCGCTCCGCCCCTGCTCGTCGGTTATTATGATTGTCACAAGCCCGCTGTCGTCGGCCGCAGACTTGACCTGCGCGCCGCCCACGCCCGCCACCTCCATCGCCCAGCGGCGGTAGTCGGCTGCCGAGCCGACGTGGTTTGCGCCCTGCGCCGCGTCGAACGCGGTGATTCGCGCGCGCAAAGCCGCGTCGACTTCCTCGTCCACGCCGCCCAGCGCGGCCTGCGGGTTGGTCACGGCAGTTATGCCGGTTATCGGCTCGTCCAGCCTACATACGCTGCCCGCAGCCGCGTTGCCGCCCGCACCGGCCACGCGCGCGCGGGCGCTGATTTCGCAGCTTCCCTGCGATACCACGCCCGCGGCCAGCGTGATAAACGTAACAGCCGCCGATTCCGCGGTAGCCACGGTGCTGGCCTGAGCGCCGACGGGCACGCGCGCGCCGTCCGCGCCGGTAAAGCGCAGCACGCATTCGGCATACGTGGCGCTCTTGCGCGCCATGCCGCGATTTTCGGCGTGCATGTCCAGCATTTCGCCGCGCGCGAACCTGGGGAACATCGCGCGCAAAGCTTCGGGTATCAGGTATTGCGCGGCGCGCGCCTTTTCCAGCGCGACCGGGTAGGTAAGATCCCATACGATGCCGCCCTCGGATTTGTCGAACTCGTCGGGCAGCGCGGACAGCATCCCGGCCTGAATCGAGTCCGCGTCCTGCCCCTGTAAAAAGTCGGGCAGTATGAACTTTGCCGTATCGTCCATTTGGTTATCGCCTCCGTTTTTAGTGGTTAGTGTAAGTAGTCATGAGCCGTTTCCGGACTGAAAAGCTGCTTTGCATAATCCGCTTCTGCCCGTTAAGACATTCGTCAGGCGCTTTTCAGGAACTGCTCAGGCGGTTACGGCAGCAGGTTTAATTCTTCCAGCCCTTAAAAGAAGCCGCCTTGCGCGCCCTGCCTTAGAGTGTGCCTCAAACGAAATAATTCGCAGGTTCGGGTGAATTTCCCATTATTGAAATGGCAAAAGCTAAATCCAGCTTTGTGCCGCAGAAGCGGCATAGCGCCGCTTAAAATTGCGTACTCCGGAATTTTCGAGACACACTCTGGCCCGCTCAAACGCCCGAATCATCCAGCCCCACGGACAAACTGCTCTGACAGCCGCCCGCGCCGGTCAGCTCGAACGACACGTTAACCCCGTCGGCCGACCAGTCGAATTCAAAACCGCTCACCGCGAGCGTGCGCCCGTACGGATCGGCCTTCAGCGCGTCAGTTATCGCGTTTATGATGGCCTCGCCGCGCGCATCGCGCCCCGTCTGGCTCATGGCCCACTCCATGTCCGCGCCGAACGAGTCCGTATACGCGCGGCACGCGCCGCGCTGGGTATGCACGGCCTTGACACACCATTGCAGCCAGCTGTTGGCCGCGTCGGTCATATCCACGCGCCCCGCGCCGTCCAGCACTATATCGCCGGTCTCAAAGTCGAATCGGGGCGATATTCCCCAGCGGGCGCGCTGCGCATACGAGCCGCCTGCCGCGGGCACGTCGAATGTGGTTGCCGCCATATGCCTTACCTCCTTTGATAAAAAAAATCATATGCAACGCATTGCATGTTATTGGCATGATTTAAGGCAGTAGAAGCCGCCTTATATGATTACCGTGATCGTTTACAAAGTAAGTACATTCTCCATTCTACAAAACGTTCTGGAGCGCATCTCAAGCGAAACACTCTGCAGGCTCTAGTGGATTTCTCAGCGCCTCAAGTCGAACCGTGTGACGCAGAAATTGCGGAGCAAAGAATTTTTGAGAAACGCGCCAAGCAGTAAGCAATTTTCCAAGATGTTCAATCGAGCGTTCCGAAACATGCCTCAACCGTCCATACGTCCGCATCCATGACAGCCCGCCCGACGTGCGCCCTAAACCACCCCTATAACAACCGCACAGCCGTCCACCCAGGCCGCCAGTACGTTCATGCCCTCGCTCAATTTGCCTGCGCTCTTTATCACCAGATAGTCGTCCTCCGGCACGGTAATGCCGCAGCCGTCGTCCAGCGCACGGCTGCTCGTCACCTTCGCCATGAACAGATCGCGCGCCGCCGCGCGTTCGTGCGCACGCAAAACCGATGCGAGCGCGCTTATTCCGCCCTGCACATTATCCCTCCCCATCCGTGTGGCGCGCCAGCTCCATCTGCATACTCAGCAACCGGTCGTGCATAACGCCCAGCACATCGTACTCACCCGCCAGACTGCCCGCGCTTATAGTAACCCGGTCGCCGCGCCGCAATGTCGGCTCGTCCTGACACGCCACTTCGATGGTCTCGACCGGCGTGCCGCGCTCTATGAGCAATCGCCGCGCCTGTGTGCGCGCATCGCTGAGCGTCGCGCCCGACGCGTCCACCACCTCCTGCAATATGCCCAGGGACGTGTCGCCGTCGAACACCTCGCGCACCCTGACCGGGCCGCTGCTGCCGGTGGTTATCGCGACGCGCGTAACCAGCCCGCTCATGTCGCGCCGGTGCGTGTATGAGATCAGGCGCGCGCGGCTTACGTCGCATACCGGCTTGCCCGCGCCGCGCAATCCGACGTGCAGCGTGCCGCCCTCCATGCGCAGCATGTACTTGTCGCCGCATACCGCCTGCGCCGCGTCCAGCGTGGATATTATCTGACTTGCGACGCTCTGCGCGCGATAGCTGAGCCGCCCGTGCGTGCAGCCCGTGTAGTCGTATTTAAGCGGCATGTCCCACCGCCTGCATATGCTTTCCAATACGCGCCGCGTATTTAGCCCCGCCGGGAAGTACGCGCTGTCCGAACTGCCGCTCAGAAATATCAGCCGGTCATAACAGACCATGTTCACCGTGCGCCCGTCGATAAGCGAGTAATCCCATATCACGCCCGAAAACACTTCGCGCCCGTACGCGAGTATGCTTATCGGCGCATTCAGCCGCGCATATTCGGCCAGCTCCGCGCCGCCCATGCGCGCGTTCATCCTGAGCACCGCGCGCGCCGCCAGCTCGCCCTTCATGTCGCCCCACTCCAGCCCGATTACCGCCTTAGTCAGGTCAAGCGGCGTATCGCCGTCGTATACAAATACGCTGCACGCGCTCATCAGCCGACCTCCGGAATGGTAAGCGTCATGCCCGGACGTATGCCGCCCGACTTGACTATCGCGTCGTAATTCGCATCGAATATAGCGCCATAGCTCGCGCCGTCGCCCAGCGTGCGCCGCGCAATGTCCCACAGCGTGTCGCCCGCCATGACCGTGTACGTGTGCGGCACGTTCGAGCCGGACGACTCGCCATAGTCCACACTGCCCGCGCGCAAAAACGATATGGCGTAGTCGCAGTCCCCAAACCCGCCCGCAAACGTCAGCTTGAAGCTCTCCAGATACACGCTTTCGTCAATGGGCGTGCCGCCCACCACTATGCGCAGTCGGCGCTTGCCCTCCAGCCACGCCGCCCAAATTTTCTGTACCTCGCCGGGCGCGCGGCGGCTCTCTATGTACGCGCCTGAGCGCTTGCTGCCGGGCAGCTTGCCCGAAAACGAGATGCGCCCGGCCGTTTCGCCCGTAGGCAGGCTTGCGTCGCCGTCCAGCAATTTGAGCTGTTCAAACCTGCCAAAGCGGCTGTATTCCAGCGACTCGGGAAGCATCGGAAATGTGAAGCCTGCGCCGGTCACGGTGTCTATTACTCGTATTGCCATTTTATCCTCCGCATTATTTTTATTAGAGTGTGTCTCAAGCGGGACAATCCGCAGACCCAAGTGGATTTTTCGTCAGTTCAAGGAATAAATCCGAAGGCTTAGCAGCGCTAAGTCGAGCCTTGTGACGCAGAAATTGCGCAGCGACGCCCGAAATTGCGTACTCAGGAATTTTTGAGACACACTCTAAGACATATATGTTCGACTGCTTTTTAAGGCAGGCTAAAAGCGCATTAAGTCGGCAAAGCCGCTTCAAAACACCCTCGCCCTTAAAAGCCCTGCCTAAGCCATATTCCTGAGCGCGCGCGAAAGCCCCTCGGCAATCGCGCGCGCCACATCATCGGCTATGCGGTCGCTGCTCTGGCGGATGGTATCGCCCGCGTTGGAGCCGCTGAGCGATATGTTCACGTTCACGCCGCCCATGTTTATGCCCGCCGCTGCGGCCTGAGCGACCGGGGGCACACCGCCCTCGGCATACTGCCTTACACCCAATGCGCGCCCCGCCTGCTTCCATAGCTCCATGCCGCGCAAGCGCCGCTTGCCGCCCAGCGGGATTATCGCCTCCGGGCCGTCCTCGGCCACCATGCCGATGTGGGGCACGGTAAGTATACCGCCGTCCGCGTGCGCCGCACTCGGCAGCCTGAACGACGAAAACCGGCTGCTCAGCGCCCCCGCCGCACTGCCGAGCGCGGAAAGGTAAGCCGCCGCAC
>USEE01000069.1 GCA_900553645.1 uncultured Eubacteriales bacterium | reverse complement strand
CCCCAGCCCCGCCGATATAAGCACGACCATGAGCATACGCGACGCTATGAACGCGATCGACGTAACCCTGCTCGACCACATAATCGTGGGCCGCGGCCGCTATGCCAGCATGGCGGCGCAGGGCTGCATGGACTACGGAGCGCACACCAATCCCAATCACCTGATGGCCACATACATGGATTACCTGAACAGCGACGACACCCTGCCCAGCCAGGGCGACGAGCGCGCCGCCGAATCTGGCGGCAACGCGCGCAGGCCCAAGCGCTGATTCGCATTAAACAAAACGCCAGCCCGACGCGGATAGCTTTATCCGTGCCGGGCTTGTTTGCGTTGTTATCTGCCTTTCTGCCTTTTGCCTTGCCGCTTGCGTGCGCCGCGCGATATGGGCTGCCTTGGCTGTGAAGGTTGAACTTGCGGCGCTTCGCTTTGGTCGGCTGCTTCATCTATATTTGCATTGTCGCTTTCCAGCTTAACCGACGCGCTTTGCGCCATAGCCTCACCCGCCGACATCGCCTGATCCAGCGCGTTGCCGGGCACATCGACGATTGAGTCACAGCCGTACATCGCGCGCTCGGCGGCACTGCTTATTGACTGTGCTGCGTTAAGCTCGTGATTGGCTTGCGCCTGTTCAACTGCGCCCAATGGCTTGGGCTGATTGTCGTCCTCTGCCTTAGCATCGGAAGTATCGACTTCCGTCTCGTTCTTTACATAATCGTTCTTTTTAGCTTCTGCAAACGATTCATCCTTGCTTATGCCCAATTCTTCGTCGAACGACGTCGTTTTAAGTTGGGCGCCGTCGTCAGGCAGACGCTTTTTTTCTGCCTCACCTAAGTTCAGCTCTTCATCAAACTGCTTAGCCTGAAGTTCGGTCTTGTCAAGGTTTTCGCGTGTTATATCATTCACGTCAAATTCAATGTCGAATGACTGCGCGGGAAGTTCTATCTTAGCATCGTCAGTTTCCTGTTCAGGCATATTCGCCACTTCATAATTTACAGGCATGTCCCGCTTCATATCCAGCTCGCCGGTCTGAGCGTACTGTTTGCGCGCCTGATTCACAGCGTGCTTCACCTGACCTGCCGCGCGGCGGCGCAGTATCAAGTCGCCCGCCACGTACAAAATTGCGGGCAGAACCAGCGCAATCGCGGGCGCAAGGTAGTATTCCGGCAATGCCGCGTATCCAAGCACAGCGCACGCCGCATCCAGCAGCACGCCCGCACGCCAATGCCTGCGCATATTTATCGCTCCAGCCAGTGCCACCAGCGATACCGTCAGCGCAAGCACAGCCGCGCTCATCGATATATCGCCGCCCAGCGTGCGCCCCAGTATGCCGCCGACCAGTGCTGCCACGCCTATCGCGATGCCTAAAAAGCCACCCACAAAGCCCAGCGCAATACCCGAGTACAGCATCACATCACCCCGCCCGGCTCGCTGAGTATTTCGCGCAGGCGCTTCATGTACGCGTCGCACAGTCGGCGCGCCGAGTCGTTATCGCGCGCCTCGCACACCACGCGCATATCTCCCTGCGCGTCCGGGCTTATCCATGCAAAGCCATCGCCGCGCTTCATGTACAGCCCGTCCATGAACTCGGCGGCCGATTCGGCCTCCATGCCGCGCAGTACGCGCAGGACCCGCCCGCGCTGCGACTGTGCCACCGGCACGGACGACGCGCGCCGGTACACGCGCGGATAGTCCTCGGTGAGAGTCCTGAGCGGCAGTTGGCGGCGCGTCATCAGCATGAGCACCTGCGCCATGGCAAAGAGCGCGTTGAAGTGCAGCCGTGCCTGAAACATACCCTGTTCAGCTGTGTCTATGTCCAGCATCGCGCGCAGCCGTTCGGCGGGCGCATGGCGCGTGTAGCGTATCGACGCGCCGCGCGAGGCCACCACATCCTCCAGCGCGCGCGTGGAGCCGACCGGCACGCATATCTCTGCCGCGCCGTTGTCCAGCGCGATAAGCGTCATCAATTCAAGCTGTTCCTGTTCGCCCAGCATCCCGTTTGCGTCGCATATGCGCATTGTTTCGCCGTTTTCGTCGGGCGCAAAGCCCACCTCACCCGCGCGCAGTGTATTTTCAAGCAAGAGCGGTTCGCTCACCCGGAACGGCGCGCCCAGCCCGGCAAGCAGTTTCTCCGCGCGCGCGCGCACCGCGCCCGGCGCGCACATAAGCACTACGCCCGGCGCGTCGCGCATGTCCACGTCGGGCAGTTCGCACAGTATGCGCCTTACGAAAAAGTCACTCGGCAATACCACCCGTTCGGGCGCGGGACAGCCCAGAGTAAACGGCCTTGCAAAGTCCTGCCGCATGAACAGCGTCTCTATGCGGCGTTCGCGTTCGGAGTCGGGCGGCAGTCCGCGCTCGTCAAGCAGCAGCGCTCCGGTTTCGGTTATGTGCGCGCCCGATGCGCCGATCAGGCCCTCCAGCACGCGCAGTTCGGGCACTATCGCCTCACCCGCGTCGAACGTCCTCGCGCCCTGTGCGCTCATTCCCGATATGAGCGCGCGCGCCATGGCCTGCGCGCGGCCGCCCGCCGAGTGCGTGACTATGCATTCCCGCGCGCCCGATGCGGCGTATGCCTGACCCAGCAACACCGCCTGACCCGGCGTATCCAGCAGCGCCCCGCGTATGCCGAACAGCGCGCCGCGTTCGCCGCCCCATACCAGATTTTGCTCCAGCCGCGCGCCGGGCGCGACCTTCTTTCGCGGCCACACGCGCACGCCCGGCATAATTGCCGCGCGCTCGCCCAGTTCGGCACGGTCGCCCACAACGCCCTGCTCGTACACGCACGCACCCTCGCCCAATGCGCCGCTCCGACCCACTATCGCGCCGCGCAATTGTGCGCCCGGACCGATGTGCGCGTCCCGCATTATCACGCTGTGCTTTATGCCCGCCTGACCCGCAATGCGAGCGCCCGTGCCTATTATGCTCAGTTCGCCCACTTCCGCGCCCGCATCTATTACGGCGTTGCATCCAATGAAGCAGGGCGGCGTGATGTGCGCGTGCGGGTCAACATGCGCGCCCGGCATTATGATCAGCCCTTCGCCCAGGCTGTCCTTCTGCGCCCTAAGCCCAAGCGCTTCATATACCCCGTCCACTCGCCCGGCGAGCGCGTCGAAATTTGCCTGAGCATACGCCGCCGCGTCGCCAATATCGCACCAGTAGCCGCCCATTACCCAGCCGTACACTGTGCGCCCCTCCTCGACCGCGCGCGGCAGCAGCTGCCGCCCGAAGTCGTACGCGCCCGCGGGTATCATGTCCAGCACCGACGGCTCCATTATATATATGCCAGTATTTATCGTGTCGGTAAAGACCTCGCCCCAGCCCGGCTTTTCCACGAACCGCTTCACGCGCCCGCCCGCGTCGGTCTCCACTACGCCGTATTCCAGCGGCACGGGTACGCGCTTTAGCACTATGGTTATCTCCGCACCCTTGCGCCGGTGGAAGTCCAGCGCCGCGCCTACGTCGCAGTCGGTAAGCCCGTCGCCCGACAATACGATGAACGTCTCATCCAGAAACTTTGCGGCCGCTTTAACGCCGCCCGCCGTGCCGAGCGGCTGTTTCTCCACATAATAGTTCAGCTTCATGTTCAGCCGCGCGCCCGTGCCGAAGCAGTCGCGCACGCAGTCCGGCATGTAGCCCAGCGTAACGGCGGCCTCTGACACGCCGTGCCGCCTGAGCAGCCTGAGCGCGTATTCCATAAGCGGCACGTCCAGCACCGGCATCATGGGCTTGGGCATGTCGCAAGTCAAGGGTCTAAGCCGCGCGCCCTCGCCGCCGGCCATTATAACAGCTTTCATTTTTTATTCCTCCGACAGATTTATCTGCCGGTAGTTTTTCCATTTTTGATTTTTTCATACAGGAGCAGGGAGGCAGGATAAATCAAAAAAAGTTTTGCTATGCACAGTCAAACCGCGCCGTGAATCGTCTAACAATCGGAAGCCGCGTTTGATACCCGGCTTTGCATTATCGATAATGTCACTATCTCCCCCGGAGGTGATCGCTTGACCAAAGCGGAATTTGAGCAGGGCGTTAGGCGCAATCAGGACAAGCTGTTCCGCATGGCATACCTGTCGCTGCGCAGTTATGCCGACTGCCAGGACGCGGTACAGGAAACGCTGCTCAAGGGATGGGCGGCGCGCGATTCGCTCAGGCACGCGGAATACTTTGATACATGGCTCACGCGCATATTGCTGAACGTAATAAACGACTTTTGCCGACGCGCGGCGCGCAGGCTCACATCCGAACTTACCAATGAAATACCTGCCGACTTTGCGCCGCCCGACCCCGATCTGCGCGATGCAATACGCGCGCTGGACGGCAAACTGCGTGCGCCGCTGCTGCTTAGGTACATAGCCGGATATTCTATCGGCGAAACCGCGCGGCTGCTGCGCATAACGCCCGCGCAGGTGCGCTGGCGGCTGGAGAGGGCCAAAAAGCAATTGCGCGCACAACTGGGCGATAAGGAGGAGATCATATGAAGCTAAACGGCGCATACCCCCGCACGCCGGATGCGTTCGGCGATATGGTCGAGCGCACGCTGGCCAGTCTGCCAGACGAATGCGCACGTCCAACAACCGCGCGCCGCGTGCCGCCTAGACGCGTACTGCTTATCGCGGCACTGGCGGCGATTACGCTGATCGGCGGCATGGCGCTTGCGGCGGCACATATGGGGCTTATCGACATGCTGTTTTACGGCAGATCGCCCTCACCCGCCGCCGCTGAGTCCGTAGAAAACATAGGTGCCAGCGATGCTCAGGGCGGCTACTCGCTGAGCGCGGAGCAGTATCTCATCGACGGCGACAAGCTGCATTTAAGCCTCGACATGGGCGCGCCCGACGGCGCATACACGCTGGCGTTTACCAATATATCGGCAAGCGTGGACGGCTGCATAACCGCAAGCGCGCCCGACGAGTATGCGCTTGCCGCGCTGGGCGGCGACTTCGGCGCACAAAGGCAGTTTTATGGCCAGCTGGTTTTTGACACCCTGCCGGACGCGCCGTTCGACGTGACCGTAGATGCGTATTTCCTTAAGCCCGCGCTGCCCGTGCGCGCTTATTCGCCCGCCGCCGAGGATTCATTCCTGCTTTCGGACGGCAGTATGCCCGCGTACATGAACGACAGCATATATGTGTCCGACAGCAGCGGCACGTTCTTCCCGACCATGCGCGCAGACCTGCGCGGCTGCGGCGGCGATTACTATGGCGATCCCGCAAGCCTGCTTTCCCGGATGGGCATTGCGGATGAGGTCATGCATCTGCGCGTCAAGTTTACCGTGGATCCCAACGCGTCGGCAGGCACGCTCAGGGCGCTGGCGGCGCCGCTGAGCGCAGACTTTTCCGAATACACATTTACTATTCGCCGCGCCGACTTCAGCGCCGCCAGCGCGATACTGCTGTTCGAAGTGCACCCCAAGCGCGCCATGGACGAAATAACCATGACAAACGACGACCCGCTGTACCGGTGGTACGAGCCGCGCATGGCAGACGGCACGCCGCTCGACGTATCCGTGGGCGGCGGGTACAGCTCCGAACGCGACTCAGACGGCAATGTATATTTGGATTACGAAATGCGGCTGGGCGGCATAAACGAACTGCCCGACGAGATCGTACTTGTGCCCTATCGCATTGAAAACAACGCGCGCGTGTACTTTGAGGATGAAGCCGTAAAAATACCGCTCGCCGATACTTCAAGGCAGATATGAATTTAAGGAGGAATACATGTCATGAATATTATAAAACGGATATGCGCGCTGAGCGCCGCGCTAATCTGCCTGTGCCCGACGTTTGCGCAGGCCGAAAGCGCAAAGCCCGAGCCTTACGATATACTGGGCAATTTCAGGTTAGATTCGTCATTTGAAGAGATGCGGTCGCCCGCGCTTATCGCAGGCAACGAGAAGTACCTTAATATGCTGAGCAATCTGGTCGTGGAAAGCGACGCGGTATGCGACGACGGTATATTGCACATAGAGGCGGACAAGTACATCGCGACGGATGACTCCACCATAATTACATGGCAGACCACCAACGTAACCGACAGTCTGCTTTACGTTCAAACCAGCGAGTTTGACGCGCAATTTGCGGGCGTAGAGTACGACCTGTGCGGCGGGCTGACGTGGAAGAACTACCTGATACGACCGGGCGAAACCATAAACAGCCGATTCATGGGCACGCTGTGCGAGCATGTTCAGCCCGGCGACGGCGCGTTCACGCTCGATATGCAGATATACGAAATCGACATGAGCGCCGTGCCCATCGACTACTTTACCGACGATACGGGCGCGTATTCCGGCGGGTTTTATCCCGAAGAAAGCGCGCTGACATTGCGCGGCAGCACCGCACTGAACATGCCTCTGACCATGGGCGCAAGCGACGTGCGCTCGGCGCTGACAGCCGGCAAGCCCATCGAAAAGCAGTTTAACGGATACGTGCTGCGCATAAACAAGGCCGATATGAGTGCGATGTCGTTTGAAATAGAGTACGAACGCATATACGAAACCGAGCAGCAGGCGCGCGGCGACTCGCCCATAGGCGCGTCGTTCTGGGAATACGAGTTTAACGATTTGGCAGATGTATACTGGCTACAGACCGGGTACGGCACCATACCCGACGACCCGGTGCAGCTGGATGACGGGCGCTGGGCATGGCAGATCGAATACAAGGTGTATTACATGTTCATGCAGCCCGACGCAATTATAATGCACCCCCGCCAGTTCGTCGACGGCACAGGGTACGTGGAAGCGTACGGCACAAGCGAGGACGTGACGCTCAAACTGGGCGAAACCGCCGAAATAGTCGCAAATGAATCGGTGGACGAAAGCGGGCTCATTTGGGCGTATGGATTCGCGGATCTGTGATCCATGGGTGCATAAAAAATCTGCACGGCTTGATAGACGGGTGTCCGTAAAACAGTTAATCCTCCGTATGGCTTAGACCATGCGGAGGATTTGTTTATGTCTAATCTTCAAACTTGCTGGCGGCAAACGGTTTGTCAAAACCGTTTGCGGACGGCAAGTCCACAAGGGATAGCCGCATAAGCGGCGCAAGGGGGTGTAGCCACCTTGACGGAAGGTCGTG
>USEE01000068.1 GCA_900553645.1 uncultured Eubacteriales bacterium | reverse complement strand
TTTTTTTGCTGTCGTTACCTCGTTTTGCTTTTTTTGTTGCATATGGGGCCTCCCCTGTGGATTTTCGCGGCGGCGCGGGCTGCGTGCTGCTTAATGGGAACGCCTGACTGGTTATGCCTTTTTAAGGACAGTGTTTCAGCCAAGGGCGTTTCTATCCGGTCGATTGCCTTACATCAATGCGCTGCGTATTCTGCCTGACTATGTTTAGTAAGTCTTAAAGGCAAGGCGCATTTCGCAATCTGCCTCAATAAGCTGCAATCCCGCGCCGCTGCGCAGACGAACGCGCGGGTCTCAGCCCAGCAGTTCGTCTACGGCATGGGCAAATTCGGCGCGCACGCGTCCTTCGTCTAGCGTCTTAAACTCACCGTCCATATAAAGCACGCGGCCGTCCACCATCGTCATGCGCACGTCCGCGCCGCTGGTCGCATACACCAGCGTGCCCGGCACGTCGCGCGAGGCGGTATGCGCGGGATTGGCGTTGCCGATCAGCACTATGTCGGCGCGGTTGCCGGCCTTAATCTCGCCCACGTCGTTAAAGCCCAGCGCGCGCGCGCCGTTTTGCGCGGATATTTTCAGCGCTTCGGCGGCAGGCATGGCGGTTGCGACATGCGTCGCGCCCTTTTGGAGTATGGCGGTGAGTTTTAGTTCCTCGAACATATCCATCGTGTTATTGCTGGCCGCGCCGTCGGTGCCCAGCGCCACGTTGATGCCCTTTTCGCGCATACGCTCGATGGGCGCGATGCCGCTGGCCAGCTTCAGATTGCTGACCGGGTTGTGCACCGGCGTTACATTCTTTTGCTTGAGTATGTCCATGTCGTCCTCGTCCACCCAGACGCAGTGCGCCGCAAGCGCTGGCACATCGAGCGCGCCCGCATCCGCAAGATAGCGCACCGGCGAGCGGCCATTTCGGCGCGCGCGGCATTCCTCTACCTCGGACTTGGTTTCGCTTACGTGTACGTGCAGTCCGGTGCCCAGCTCGCCCGCGAGGCTGGCCAGATCGCGCACCAGACTTTCATCGGACGTATACTCGGCGTGCAGGCCGATGTACACGCGCACGCGATCGCCCGCCGCGCCGTTGAAGTGGCTGAACAGCGCGCGCTGCTCGGCCATTTTTTCGGGGGCGGTTTCGCCGGTCATCATGCGGCATATGTTAAGGCGCATACCCGCGTCGGCCACGGTCTGGGCGATGGTTTCGCTCATCATGTACGCATCGGCAAAGCAGGTCGTGCCGGTGCGCAGCGCCTCGATGCAGCTCATCTGAGTGCCTATGCGCATAAGCTCGGGCGTGAGCTTGTCCTCGAGCGGCCAGATTTTGTGCAGCCAGTCCATCAGCGGCAGGTCGGTACCCACGCCGCGCACCAGCGTCATGGGCAGGTGCGTATGCGCGTTGACCAGACCAGGCAGGGCTATGCCGCCCTTGCCGTCGATGGTGGTATCCGCCGCAAATTCGGGTGCAGCCGCGCGCGCCCCGGCATAGGCTATGCGCGTATCCTTTATCTGTATGCACGCGTCGTCAATCGCGTTTTCGCCCGTCCATAGGCGCACGTTGTCTATCAGTGTATTCATATATTTCCTCCATCCGGGCTTCGCCCTTTGGCTCATTCGCACACGATCACGCTGGCGGCGCAGTAGGCCGACATGCCCTCACCCGTACCTTCAAATCCCATGCCTTCGGTGGTCTTGCCCTTTACGTTCACACGGGATTTGTCAATGCCCATCGCGTCCGCGAGCGTAGATTGCATCTTATCTATATATGGCAGAAGCTTGGGGCGCTGGGCCACTATCGTTATGTCGCAGTTGTTTATGCTAATGCCCGCGTCGTTTATGCGCCCCACAGCCGCGCGCAGCAGCTTTATCGAGCTTATGTCCTTAAACTGCATATCGCTGTCGGGAAACATGCGGCCAATGTCGCCCAGTCCCGCCGCACCCAGCAGCGCGTCGATCAGCGCATGGGTAGCCACATCCGCATCCGAATGCCCCAGCAGTCCGCGCTCGTAAGGCACGTCCACGCCGCACAGTATCAGCTTGCGCCCCTCGACCAGCCGATGCGCGTCATAGCCCATGCCGGTGCGCAGAGTCGGCTGCTTCTTAATCCGATCAATATCGGCGGGCGTGGTCAGCTTTATATTGAGCGCTCCATCTTCAGTCGCCACCAGATGCACGCTCCCTTCCTTCATTTCGACAAGCGCGCTGTCGTCGGTCGCGCTTATGCCGTTTTCATGCGCCCATTCGTGCGCTGCGATTAAGCGGCTCTTTTCAAACACCTGCGGCGTCTGCACCGCGCGCAGGCTGTCGCGATTTAGCGTATGCACTATGCCGTTATCATCAACCTGCTTTATCGTATCGGTGACTTTGGTGCAGGCCACGCCCGAGCCGTATTCGATTGCGGACTTGAGCGTTTCTTTCAATATATGCCGCGTCACGAAGGGGCGCGCCGCGTCGTGCACGGCCACGTACCTGCATTCTTCAGGCAGTGCGGCAAGGCCGTTTCTTACGCTTGCCTGGCGCGTATCGCCGCCGTCTGCGAGTATCACGTGCCAATTGCAGCCGGAAAGCATATCTTCCACCTGAGCGCGCTCGTCCGGACGTATCACGATTACCGCGCCCGCATACAGGCCGCTGTTCATCAGCGTGTCCAGCGTGCGCAAAAGCACCGGCTGGCCGTCCAGCGGCATGTATGCCTTGTTATAGCCCAATCCCATGCGGCTGCCCATACCGGCGGCCGCGATTATTGCATAACAGTTTGCGCTCATTGCTCGTCCGTCCCGTCGCTTATCAGCCTGTACATGCCGTTTGCGTCGGACTTGAGCACGTGTTCGGACAGCGTGACCACCTCGTAAACCATGCGGCGCGCGCCAAAGCGAACCTCCAGCTTATCGCCCACCTTGATCTGCGCGCCGGGCTTGCCTTCCTTGCCGTTTATCAGCACGCGGCCGCCGTCGCACGCCTCGCCCGCCACTGTGCGGCGCTTGATTATGCGCGATACCTTGAGGTATTTATCCAGCCGCATGGACTCAGTTGCGCCCTTATTTTGCTCCTGCTCCTTGTTCTTGTCCTTACCCCTTGCCATTAAAAGACCTCCAAAACACCTTACTTATGACAAATTATCCGTATGTACGCCGAAGGGGCGGTGAGCCGTCGCGCCCGCGAAAGCAAACCGCCCCACATATTATTACAAAGCCGATGCTTATTCCGCGTCGGACTCCGCGCCGATAGCATCCTTGAGGCGCTTGCCGGCCTTGAACGAAGCCACGCGCGTCGCAGCAATGTCCATCATCTCGCCGGTCGCGGGGTTGCGCACGGTGCGGGCGGCGCGGGACTTGCTCTCGAATACGCCAAAGCCGGTCAGCTGTACCTTGTCGTCAGCCTTCAGCGCGGATACCACTACATCCTCAAACGCGCTCATTACGCGCTCCGCCTCGGCCTTGGTCACGTTAGCCTTGCGGGCTACTTCGGTGATAAAATCGGTCTTATTCATAGTAAAATTTCCTCCCTGAAAATTAATGTTTGATTCGATCCCAGTATTTATCCATTTCCTCAAGGGTCATCGCCGACAATTGCTTGCCGTCGTCAAGTATCGCGCGTTCCATGCGCGTAAACCTGTCCATAAATTTTTGAGTAGCCATGCGCAGCGCCTGTTCGGAATCGAACCCGCTCAGCCGCGCCACGTTGACGCACGCGAACAGCAGATCGCCAAGTTCTTCCTCAACATTGGTATTGTCTTTGAGCGCCGCGGCTACTTCATCGGCTTCCTCGCGCACCTTGTCCAGCGCCGAGTACGGGTTGTCCCAGTCGAAGCCGACCTGCTTAGCCTTGTTCTGTACCTTGTCGGCGCGCAGCAGCGCGGGCAGACTGCGGCTCACGCCCTCCATCGCGTCGCTGGTGGTTTTAAGGCCCTTTTCCTTCTTCTTGCGCTCCTCCCAGAGCTTCAATACTTCGCGCGAGTCGGCGGCCTTATCGCTGCCGAATATATGGCTGTGACGGAATATCATCTTCTGGCAGATGGCGTGAGTCACGTCGTCTATCGTGAATTCGTCGTACTCGGACGCGATCTGCGCGTGCATTACCACCTGCAAAAGCAGATCGCCCAGCTCGTCGTACAGGTGATCCCAGTCCTGAGCGTCAATGCACTCCAGCACCTCGTAGCACTCCTCCAGCAGCGAACGGCGCAGGCTTTCGTGCGTCTGTTCCCTGTCCCAGGGGCAGCCGTCGGGCGCGCGGAGTTTGCGCACCACCTCGACCAGATGCTCAAAGTCGAAATGCGTATCGCCGTCGGAGCTCATCACGCGCTCGCTCAGCTCGTCCAGCGTGACCGCCTCTATGCGCGCGCACACCGTGTGGTCGTACTTGGCCTGCCGGTCGAGCTGCTCCAGTGGTATTTCGTAACTGTGCTGCACACCGTTTACACTGCTTGCAAAGAACGTCACGCGCGAATCGGCGGGATACTTGTCCATCAGCCTGAGCTTTATCTCGCTCGCCAGTAGGCGCGTGTCCATCTCCCTTATGATAAGCGGCAGACGCGGATTTATGTGTACGCTTTCCCAATCGGCCGCGTCGGCTATCTGAAATTCGCCCGACAGTCCCGCAGTGGCCGCGCCGCACGCGGGCACGCCCGGCACTATCTCGATGCGCGGCGCGGACTTGCCCATCGCCTTGGCGCTTTGCATTACCGCGCCCACGGTAGCCTCGGACACGTCGCTTACGGCGTATGCGATGGCGTCCTGTGCCGCGGCAGTCAACACGCGCTTTGATATGCCTGCGCACAGCGCGTCAAAGTCATCGCTCGATTCGTATATGTCGTCCAGTGTCTCGTACCCAACCTGTCCCGCCAGATATTCCGCACACTTGATTCGCCCGGTGCGCAGCATCACGCGCTTGCATTCTTTAAGCACATTAAGCGCGCGCGGAGTTATATAGTCTGCATCGCCCGGGCCGAGTCCCACGATGTACAGCATCGGTTTACCTCCAGATCTTCATACGCCTGAGCAGCGCGGTTATGCGCGCGCCGCCGGGCACTATCTTCATATCTTCCTTAGTAATCGCGCCGGTCAGCACCAGCATCATGCCATATACCGCTGCGCCGATCACAACGCCTATAAGTGCGAATATGCGGCTTTCGGCGTACTTGGGCAGAGCCAGCATCATCACGGCCAGCACGAACGCCATCGCCATTACCGAAATCGCGGGCTTGCCGATTATCTCGCCAAACGAGAATTTTGTGCGCGTTATGTAGCAGATCATGAATGTATTGAGTATGGCCGCAACTGCGTAGCACACTATCGTGCCTATCGGCGCGCCGTAAATATTGATCGCGGGTATGCCGACCAGTATGTAGTTGATTATCACCTTAAATATAGCGCCGATCGCCAGTGACAGCACGGGCACGATCACGCGGCCCACGCCCTGAAGTATGCCGGTAGTGGTCTGCACGACCGACAGGAACATTATCGCAAACGACATTATGCGCAGTATGCCCGCCATGGTGTTAAGGTCGTCCGCGCCGTAGCTGGAGTACAGAAGGCGCATGACCGGCTTGGCCAGCATCAGAAGGCCCACGCAGCACGGCATACCTATCATCCAGCTGAGCTTCATGCCCTGCTTGACGGTGGCGCGCATCGCGCGGTAGTTCTTGGACGTCATGCTGGCGGTTATCGCGGGCACCAGTGCCATCGACAGCGCCACGGTCAATACCTGAGGCATATTGACAACGGTATTCACGTTGCCGGTGAACAGGCCGTACAGGTTGGTCGCGGTCTGCTCGTCAAAGCCGATGTCCTGCAGGCGGTTTATTACGATCATGGTGTCGGTCATGCCTACGATAGGCATTATTGTCGCACCAATCGTGATAGGTATCGCTATTGCGAAAAGCGTCTTTACGGTATTCCTAAACGTTTCTTCGCCATCGCCAGTCAGATCAGCTCGCGCATCAGCCCATCTGAGCCGCTTATCCAATTCGCCATGGAACATCCATTTGCGCACCATCACGAATACTAACGCCAGCGCTTCGGAAACGGACACGCCCAGCAGCGCGCCCGCCGCGCCGTATTCCGGGCCGTATTTCATCATATAAGCCGCCAGCGGGAAACCAGCGGCCAGCTTACCTACCTGTTCAATAAGCTGAGACACTGCTGTTGGCGTCATGTTCTGCATACCCTGGAAATAGCCGCGGTATGCTGACATAACCGCTACCAGCAATAGTGCCGGAGCGATAGCCATCAGTGCGAACTGAGCGTTGGGCGCGCCCAAAAATGTGGCTATCTGCCTTGAGAACGTGAGCAATATGGCGCTGCTCAAGAGTCCTATCACCAGCAGCGTCATTAGCGCCGTTCTGAACACTCCCAGCGCGTCGCGTTCGCGGCCCTGCTGCACGCGCTCGGCCACCATGCGCGAGATCGCAGTCGGCAGACCGGCGCTGGACACGACCAGCAATGTCGAATACACGGGATAGGCCACCTGATAATAGGCAATGCCTTCCTTATGTAATATATAGTTGGACAGCGGTATTCTGTATACCGCGCCGATCACCTTGCAAATAAGTCCCGCCACGCCCAGTATAGCCGCGCCCGCGAGAAACGATTTATTCTTACCGCGATTCTTCATCTATGCATCGCCTTTCATTGTCCGGATATTCCGAACATATGCATTGCAGGCCGATTATACCACGCTTTACACGATTAATAAAGCATGAAAAAGTGAATATACGCCCGGAAAGCCCGAAATTTCGGCATATTTGAGGCATCAAGCGGGCGTCCGTGTTAAAAAGCAGCCGGCCGCGCACCAAAAAAGCACGCGGCCGGCTAAAATTGCCATTGCTATCACTGTTCCATCTGGCGACCCACGAGACTGGCCGTTGTCTCGACGACCTTGGTTTCGACGTCGCCCATGCGTTCGCCTTCGCGCCCCATCAGAACCACGCAGCCCACGACTTCGCCGTCGGCGATTATGGGACAGATTATCTGGCTTATATAGTGCGTGGTTAGCTCCTCGCCCGTGACCGGTATCAGCCGCATACCGGCGCGCGCCGGGTCCATGCCCTCTATGTCGCCCAAGCGAAGCAGCTGCCGGTTGTGCATTGCGCTTTCCATTTCGCTGGAAATAGGCTTTTCCCACAGCTCTTTTTTAGGCGAGCCGGACGCGGACACGACCACGTCCCGGTCAGTTATAATAGCCACATGCCCC
>USEE01000067.1 GCA_900553645.1 uncultured Eubacteriales bacterium | reverse complement strand
CCTTATGACCGCCTTCTCCAACCCCATAATGGCGCTGCTGGTGGGCGTGGCGGTCACGGCGATCATACAGTCCTCCTCCGCGTCGGTCGGCATACTTGAAATGCTGGCGATACAGGGGCTGGTGCCGCTGGAAACGTCGCTGTACATAATCATGGGTACCAACATCGGCACCTGCGTTACCGCGATGCTCTCGGCCGTGGGCGCGACCCGCACCGCCAAGCGCGCGGCGCTTATTCACCTGATGTTCAACGTTCTGGGCACACTGGTGGTGTTCATACTGGTCAGCCTGCTGCCGGTGTCCACATGGATAGGCCACATAAACGGCCCGGCGCTGCAGATAGCGGTGGCGCATACCTCGTTTAAGGTATTTGAGGTGCTGTGCTTCGTCTTGCTGCGCAAGTGGCTGGTCAAGCTGGTCATGATACTCGTGCCCGGCGAGGACAAGCAGGGCGAGGGCAAGAGCCTGAAATTCCTGGACGACCGCATACTGTCTACGCCCCCTATCGCCGTGGCGCAGATCTGCAAGGAGATCGAGCGCATGGGCGACATCGCAATCGCCAACCTGACGCGCGCCATGGACGCGTTCTTCAACAAGGATTCCTCGCTCATTAATGAAGTTGAGCAAAGCGAGGATGTGGTCAACTACCTCAACCATGAAATCACGCGCTACATGGTGGCGGCGGCGCAGCTCGACCTGCCCGCGTCCGACGTGGAGCAGCTGGGCGAGATGTTCCACGTGGTCAACGACCTTGAGCGCATAGGCGATCACGCCGAAAACATGGCCGAGTACGCCAATAGCCGCATTGAAGAAGAAATCCCGTTCAGCGAGGACGGCCTTGCCGAACTGCGCGATATGCTGGACAAAACCGTGGCACTGTTTAAGCTGTCGATGGAGGCATTCCACACGCGCGACCAGCACCTGCTGCCCCGCGTGCTGGTGCAGGAAGAAAACATCGACGACATGGAAAAGACGCTCCAGCAGAGCCATGTGGACAGGCTGACGCGCGGCGCGTGCACGCCGCGTTCGGGCATGATATTTTCGGACATGCTGTCCAATCTGGAGCGCGTGGCCGACCACGCCACCAACGTGGCGTTCTCGATACAGGCCGATCAGACGGTGACTTGATTTGGCAGGTATAAACTTAGCGCCGGGCGCAACAATAGTCCCGCCGCGCGCGTCAAATATACGTGATCGAAATTAAGGAGGCTGCGCGCGTGAACAGATGGGAATATTACCGCGAGATGGACAGGCGGCGCACGTTCAGGCGCTGGGCCGGCATGTTCAATGTGATTGGCGCGGCGGTGGCCGTGGTGTGCATACTGGTGGCGCTGGGGCTGCTGATGAGCCTGACCGGCTGGGTAAAGCAGGATCTCGGCCAATCTTTGATGAGCCTGATTAACACGGTGGTATCGGTCGCGCTGCACCCGGTGGGCGACGCGGTTATACAACTGAGTTAGTCTGAAAATTCAGAACTATATACGGCCCGGAGCATGTGCAATGTGCTCCGGGCCGTTATTTTTGTATTGAGACACACTCTAGAGTGTGTCTCAAGCGGGACAATTCGCAAGTTCGAGTGGATTTTTCGTCAGTTCAAGGAATAAATCCGAAGGCTTAGCAGCGCTAAGTCGAGCCTTGTGACGCAGAAATGGCGGAGCGACGCCCGAAATTGCGGATTAAGGAATTTTTGAGACACACTCTAACTTAAAACAATTCTCTGAACCTGCCTTTGCCAAAAAAATGCCATAGCTGTGTGGTAAAATATACGCCAATCGGGCGCGGAGCCGACGGCTGCGCGGGGAGGTTTTCGTATGGCATCTGAATGTACGTTTGATTGGGCACTGGCGCGGCTTTGCGATATTCGCGCGGCGATTCGCTGTGACGCGGGCGCGATGGATACCGCCATGTACTTTAGCCGCGAGCGGCAGGGCTTTGCCGTGCGCATGAACGGCTTAGCAGAGTGCGGCCCGGACTGCGAATACGCGTGGGCGCGGCTGAAAAGCAGCGCATCTGCCGAATCGGCAGGCCGCCGCATTGCCGCGATTATCCACGCGCCCGCCAGGGCGCTGATATTCCGCGCGGACGGCACGCCGGTATGCGCATCGGGCATGGACGGGCGCGCCGAGGTATGCCTGAGCGAACGCGCCGTACCGGGCGAAACGTTTGAATTGTGGGTGGAGTGCCCCGCAGGCGCCGATATGCGCGGCTTTACATACGTCGTAAACGAAAACGTGCGCAGGCTGTACTTCGATATGCAGGTGCTCATCGACCTCGCCGGGCAATTGCCCGATGGCTCAGTCAGGCGCTCTCAGATCGGGCGCGCGCTGGAGCAGGCGCTGATTGTGCTGACTGAAATCGACGACGGGCACGCCTTGGGCGCGGCGTATGCGCTCCGTCCCGAGCTGGAGCGCGCGTGCGGCGATTACGGACTGCGCGTGCTGGCCGTGGGCACGGCCAATGTGGACGCGGGGCGTTCCGACGCGGAGGCGCGCGCCGCGGCTGTGTTTGCAAACGCAATCGGGCTGATGCAATACTATGACGACTGCACCTTTTCGCTGGATCAGGCATATTTGTTTGAGGCGGTAAAGCGCACTCAGCCCGTGCTTTACAGTCTTGTGCGCGAGCGCGTAAGTCAGGGACGCATCGAGACTATGGGCGGCTGGTGCGCGCAGGACGGCGCAGCCGCGTCGGGCGAAACGCTGGTGCGCTCAATCGTAATGGGCAAGCGCTTCTGTGCGCGCGAGCTGGGTCAGGACGTGAACGTCATGCGCATACACGCGGGCGAGGCTGTGCCCGCGCAGCTGCCGCAGATACTCGCGCTGACCGGCATACACTATGCGCTGTGCGGCGGCGGCGGCAATTCCTGCTTCTGGTGGCAGGGCTTGGGCGGCGCGCGGGTGCTTACGCATACGACTGAAAACGCATCTGGCACTGACAAGGCTTTGCCGGGCGACGCGATACGCGCATCTGAGGACTTTGCAAAGGTCTGCGCGGGCGACGAAACGCTGATGCTGTTCGGCGGCGACGCGGGCGCGGACGATGGGCACATGGAGCGCATACGGCGCATGGGCGCGCTGAAGGACGTGCCGCCGGTGCGCTGCGGCCGCGCGGGCGACTTCTTTGAGCGGCTCCGGCTCAGTCATGTCGAGCTGCCCACGCGCGCGGGCGAAATTATGCCTTACGACAAGTCGGGCGAATGCGTGTCGCGGATAGAGGCGCTGATGCGGGCGCGGCGCGTGGAACAGCTGCTCAGGCTAAGCGAGATCATGTTTACCGCGCTCAGTCTGCGCGGCGCGGACTATCCGCGGGCAGAGCTTAACTCGGCGTGGCAGGCATTGCTGCTGGCGGGCGCACCGGGCGGGCGCGCGGACGCGGAGACTCAGGCGCGGCTAAACGCCTGGGAAGGGCGCCTTAACGCGCTGATCGACGCTCAGTTTGGCGAAGGGCTGGACGTAATTATCAATCCGCACGCGTGGACGGTGGACATGTGGCTTGCGCCCGACGGAGAGTGCGAGCCGGGCGAGGCGATGCGCATATCGCTGCCGCCGATGAGCGCCACGTCCGCGACGCGCGCAAAGCCGGCAAAACTGCCCGAACTGCGCGCCGAGGGCGGCGTGCTGGAGAACGACCGCGTGCGGCTGAATTTCGACGAGCGCGGGTATCTGGCGGGCGTGCGCGATGTCAAGGCAGGATACGACATGCTGCGCGGCGCGGGCAACCAGCTCAGCGTATACGCAGACGACGGCGACGCGGCGCACATCGACCCGCGATCGCTCAGACGGCGCGCGGGGGCGTTTGTTCAGGTTGAGGCACACAACGAGGCTGAAGGCGCTGTATGTCGGCGCATTGCCGAATATCGCTTTGGCGATTCCACGATAAGCCAGACGGTCGAGATCACGGCCGGGTCGGCGCGCGTGGACTTTATCACGCGGGTTGACTGGCGCGAGCGAAACAAGCTCCTGCGCGCCGAGTTCCCGCTCAACATAAGCGCGGGACGGCTGTTATATGCGGCGCAGTTCGGGCATACCGAGCAGTCGGGCGGGCTTTGCGAGCCGCGCGACATTGCGGCGCAGGGCTGGGTCAGTCTGGAACAGGCGGGGCGCGGAGCGGCGCTGATGTCCGCAGGCGGGTACGGGTACAGCTGCGCGGGCGGCCTATTATGCCTTAACCTTATCCGCGCCTGCGAGGGCTGCGGGGACGAGGGCGTGCATGAGTTCCGGTATGCGCTTTACCTGCATTCGGGCGGGGCGGCGGACGTTGTGCGGCAGGCGGCGCTTTTCAGTCAGCCGCCGATTACGCGGCCGGGGCTTACGTTCGGGCCGCTGTGCTGGCTGGATGCGGCGGGCGTTATGCTGGACGCGGTTAAGCTGTCGGAGGACGGCGGCGACGTGGTTGTGCGTATGCACGAATGCGCGGGCGCGAGCGTGCGCGGCAGTCTGCGGCTGGGATTTGAGGCCAGTGCGGCCAGCGTATGCGATTTGATGGAGCGGGCGACCGCGCCGCTTGGCATCAGCGACGGCGGGGTTATGCTGGACTTTGCGCCGTTTGAGATAAAGACGGTCATGCTTACTCCGGCGGGCAAGGGCGGCTTGGGCGAATGACTATCGGGCGAAGGCTGGCAGCGTTTGGGTATGCCTTTCCGATGTTTTGCAAAATGGAGCTTGTGGGCTGGGCTCAGGCGTGATACAATCTATGCGGAAATGTGCGGTTTAGCCGCGCCTATGTGGAGGAATACGATGGCTATTAAACTGATAACCATAGATCTGGACGGCACGCTATTAAACGATAAGAAGCAGGTATCGGAGCGCAACCGTGCCGCGATAATGGCGGCGGAGGACATGGGGGTAATGGTGACCGTCTCATCGGGCCGCTGCAGCCCGCCGGTATGGGGATATGCGCGGATGGCCGGCATACGCCGCAGCCCGGTAATATCGAACAACGGCCCGCGCGTACAGGCGCCGGACGGCACGACTATCGCGGAAAAGTGCATTGACCCGGAGGCGGCGTGCGAGCTGATGCGGCGCTGGGACACGATACATCTATTCTACATACTTTACAACAGCGACGTCATGTACTACTCCTACTGTCCGGACAACTACCAGAGTTATCCCGAGGCAGACGCGCGCGTAGGCGTGAACATGCAGCACGTATTTAGCGGCGAGGGGCGCTTCACGCTGGGCGCATCGCACGCGCACAAGATAGTCTGTTTCGAGGACGACCCGGAGCGCCGCGCGAAGGGCTACGAGCTGATCAAGGGTCTTGAGGACAAGTTGGAAGTAAACAGCTCCGCCCCGAACAACATAGAAATAATGTGCAAAGGCATAGACAAGGGCTGGGCGGTAGACCGTCTGCGCGACTACTACAATCTTGAGCGCGACGAAGTAATGGCCTTCGGCGACGCAGACAACGACCGCGAAATGCTCCTCCACGCCGGCTGGCCCGTCGCCATGCAAAACGGCACCAATCACATGAAGCAAATCGCCCGCATAATCGCCCCCGACTGCAACGATTCGGGCGTCGGGCGGGTTATTGAGGAATATGTGCTTAGCGGGAAGATTAAGTGATTTTGGGGACGAGCGGGAACGTGTTCTTTCTTTTCGGAAGAAAAGGGAGAGCACATCCCCTCGTCCCCTCAGTCCGTCGCCCTGAGCCCATGTTCCAGGCACTTCATGCACATGCCGTGGCTTAACCTGTATATATGTCTTTCGTGTAGCCAAAACGCCTGCATATTAGAGTGCGTCTCAAGCGGAACAATCCGCAGGTTCGAGTGGATTTTTCGTAAGTTCAAGGAATAAATCCGAAGGCTTAGCAGCGCTAAGTCGAGCCTTGTGACGCAGAAATGGCGCAGCGACGCCCGAAATTGCGTACTCAGGAATTTTTGAGACACACTCTAGGCAGTAATCATTTAGTCCCAATCCCCCTCACCAGGAGGCAAACATATGCCCGATTCCGTGAAAAACGCTCCCGTCGCGCTGGTCAAGTGCGACGATTATACTCCCGCACGCGTCGATAAGGCACTTGAGCGCGCGCTGGGTCTGGTCGGCGGTATGGCCGATCTGATTAAGCCTGGTATGCGCGTGCTGGTCAAGTGCAATATGGTCATGCGCAAGTCGCCCGACGCGGCCGCGACTACCCACCCCGAGGTCGCCCGCGCCGTGTGCGCCGCCGTGCGCGCGCTGGGCGCAGCGCCTATAATCGGCGATAGTCCCGGCGGCCCGCTCCGCGCCGCGCTGCTCAAGAGCTACTACTCCGGCACCGGCCTTGCCGAGGCCGCACGGCGCTCGGGCGCAGAACTGTCGCTCGATACCGCGCAGGGATTCCGCGACTGTCCCGAAGGCGTAGAACTTAAGCGCATGGACATCACAAACATGGCTAACTCCGCCGACGCGGTGATAAGCTGTTCCAAGCTCAAGACGCACGGCATGACGCTCATGACCGGCTGCGTCAAGAACCTGTTCGGCTGCGTGCCCGGCACGACCAAGGTGGAGTATCACGCGCGCTTTAACCAGCTAAGCAGATTTTCCAACATGCTGGTGGACATCGAGCGCTGTGTGCGCCCGGTGATAAGCGTGCTGGACGCGGTGGACGGCATGGAGGGCGAAGGCCCCAGCGGCGGCACGCCCCGCCATATCGGCGCGCTGCTGGTCAGCCGCGACGCGCACGCGCTGGACTCGGTGGGCGCGCGGCTTATCGGGCTGGAGCCGAAAGACGTATGCACGCTGGCGCGCGCCATGGAACGCGGGCTGCTTGACCTTAATAAGGTGGAAGTCGTGGGCGATTCCGTGGGCGACATCGCGGTGCACGACTACGTATACCCGCACGCCGCGCGCGATATTAAGCTCTACTCCACCACGCCCATCATCGGCCGCTTCATCAACGCGGTGACAATGCCCCACCCGGCGTATGATAAGAGTAAGTGCGTCAAGTGCGGAATCTGCGCACGCTCCTGTCCCGCCAAGGCGATTGAGCTTGCGCCCTATCCCAAGGCCGACCTGAACAAGTGCATACGCTGCTTCTGCTGTCAGGAACTGTGCCCTCAGCACGCGGTCGAGGTCAAAAAGTCGATCATGCGCCACTTTATAAGGTGATTTTCGGCTGTTCAGGCGGGAAGCCTGCGTTTTTTGATACGCACTCAAGGGCAGCAGGCCGTATTCAGCCCAGCTGCGTTCACTGGCTCAACCGCGCCGTATGCCTTAGAGTGTGTCTCAAAAAGGAAAATCCGCAAGTTCGAGTGGATTTTGCGCCAGT
>USEE01000066.1 GCA_900553645.1 uncultured Eubacteriales bacterium | reverse complement strand
GCTTATCGCGACCGCGCGCAAGCTGCAGCCCGGCATCATCATCGATAACCGTACCGAAATCGAACAGGATCTGTGGACGCCCGAACAGTTCCAGCCCACCAGCTGGGTGCGCCACAAGGAGACCGGCGAGCTGGTAACGTGGGAAGCGTGCCAGACCTTCTCCGGCTCGTGGGGCTACTACCGCGACGAACAGACCTGGAAAAGCCCCGAAATGCTCATCCGTATGCTGGTCAACACCGTGGCGCTGGGCGGCAACCTGCTCATGAACGTAGGCCCCACCTCGCGCGGCGAGTTCGACTACCGCGCTAAGGACGCGCTCAAGGTATATGCCGACTGGATGCACGGCAACGCGCGCTCCATATACAACTGCACCATGGCCGAGCCGGAATTCAAGGCTCCCGCCGATTGCCGCTATACTCAGTCGGTGGACGGCAAGCGCCTGTACCTGCACCTGTTCGCATATCCGTTTGCGCACATCGCGCTGGACGGTCTGGCGGGCAAAGTTGACTACGCGCAGTTCCTGCACGATGGCAGCGAGGTTAAGTTCACCGAGGGCAAGGTGGAGCATTTCTCCGCCGAGGCGATCGCCAACGAGGATCAGCTGATACTCGAACTGCCGCCGGTAAAGCCCAACTCGCTCGTGCCGGTCATCGAGTTGTTCCTTAAGTAATTTGAAGCAGTACTACTCCCTTAGGCATAAAAAACTACGCTGTGGGTATCGCTCCCGCAGCGCAGTTTTTTTATGCCTGTTCACATCTGCTCATCCACCGCCGCGCGCTCGTCGCCGAACTCCGGGCGTACGATCTGGCGTTTGGCGCGGCCGAGTATGTCCCAAGGCGTTATCATGCCGATAAGAGGCTCATTGCGCGCGCCCGTCTGTGTAATGAACAGCGCCGCCAAACGCTTCTCACGCTGCGGGCCGGGCGTAAACGCCGCCGCCGCGTCTACATAGCTGGTATCCGCCGGTATGAACGCAAACCGCTCGCTGGAATGCTTTTCCAGCGGTAAAAACCGCGCCATATCGCCCACGAGCGTGTATTCGTCCACGCGCTCGCCGCGCCCGCATATGTACGAAAACACGGTGCTTTGGCTGAACACGCCCATCATGCGTTCATTTTCTATAACGGGTACGTGGGAAAAGCCCTTGCTTTCCATTGCGCGCATTATTCTCAGCGCCGGGGCGCGCATATTAGTGGTCATCATGCGTTCGGCGCTGACCGCCCAGTTGGCGGCCAGCGGCGGACGGCGCACATATGCGATTATATCGTCCAGCATGTCCAGCGTGGCGCGCGCGGGCGTAACGACCGGCTCGCCGTTCAGCGCGGCGTTGTGCGTAAGCAGATTGCGTATCTCGCGGCACAGGTCTATCCTGTCGCGAAACATTTCGCCCTCCCTGCTCTTGGCAAACTCCATTATAACGCTGGAATGGCTGCGCGTCTCGCCCGCATAGCGCTCGCTGAGCAGTTCCTCCAGCACGCGGTATTTTTCCAGAAACTCGTCGTTTATCATGTACACTGCTCCTGACCCGGCACGCATGCGGCGGACGCGTTTGAACGCCCGCCGCATTTATACTGTATCGCCGAATATGCGCACCCGATTACTTTCTAAGCGCGGTTATGCCGTCCGTCTGCATCAGCTCCAGCGTTTCGCTCCACGCCTCGCTCAGGCGGCGCTTGGACGCATCCGACATGCCCTCGGGCACATCGTCCATCGCCGCGCCGCAGGGCAGCACGCGGTATTCGTTCTTGCCGTCGCCCTCGTAGCGCCATACCCACACGGGCACATAGCCCACGTTGGTTATGCTTATCTCGCCCGTGGATATTTCCTGATGGATGGTGAAGTCCAGTATTATGCCGGTATCCTTGTACTGATCGGTCTGCGCCGATACGAAGTTGCCCAGCGAATACGCGACCAGCGTGCGGTGCGTGGTGCCGTCGGCGCGCTCGGTCTCGATCCACTCTATGGGCTGCACCATGTGCGGATGGCCGCCTATGATAACGTCAAAGCCCGCCTTGGCCATTTTCTTTGCATAGTCAACCGTAGAGTTTTCGGGTGCGCGCTTGTACTCCTTGCCCCAGTGCGGCACGGCGATAAGCACCTCAGCACCCGCGTCGCGCAGCTTCTGCGCGCTCTTTTCAAAGTTGGCGTTATCAAGGAACATCAGTCCCCACATTACGCCGTCCGGGTCTGAACGTTCATCCATGCCGTTGGCGCCATATGTATAGGCCACAACGCCTATCTTGATGCCGTTGACCTCGGTGACGTAGGGCGTCTGATACTCGCTCTTGCTGCGGAACGTGCCGGTGTGGTCGAAGCCCGCCTCGTCCAGCGAATCCAGCGTCTCGACCAAGCCATCGAAGTACCTGTCAAGGCAGTGATTGTTGCTGGTCGTGAGCATATCCACACCTGCGCCCTTGAGCGCCGTCAGCAGCGACTTGGGCGTATGGAAATATGGATAGCCCGAATAGCCGTTCTTGCCCGGCTCGCCCACGGTGGTTTCCAGATTGCCCATCGTGTAGTCCGCGTCGGACAGGCTCTGCGCGACCTCGCTAAAGAACGGCGCAAAGTCGTATGTGCCGTCGGACTGCAGCGCGCTGGCCAGCTCGTCATCGTGCACCATTACGTCGCCTATTGCGCGTATGCGCGCTTCGTTGGCCGTCTTTTCGGTGGGCGCGGGAGTAGGCTCCGCGGTCGGCTCGGCGGGCGCAAGCGTTGCCTCGGGTGTAGGGGCTTCGGTCGGCGCGGCCGTGGGCTGGCTGAACGCGGAAATCGAACTGCCCGGCCAGAGCAGATTGACTACCATTATGACCATGCCCACCGCCACAAGCGTCAACAGCAGCGTCGGCAGTACTTTGGGGTTGAGCCGGTATCGGCGGCGGCGCACCGGCGGTCTGCGTTTGTGTCTGGGCATCATAGAGATTTACCTCCCGTGTATATTTGCTTATGCAGATATTGTATCACAATTCCGCATATTTTGCATCCTTCTTCTTACGTTAGACGCACTTCGCGCGCCAATGTTCATTTTTCGTATGTGCGTTTAAGGCATAAGCTCGTCAATTTGCGCGCAGATCTCGCCGCGCAGTACGTTCGCGCCGTCAAAGTCCATCGCCGCGGAATACACATGCTCCACGTCCGCGTGCAGTGTGCGCGCGTCGCTCAGGCACTTTGTCGCCCTGTCTATCATATTCAGACATTCGGCGCGCGCAAACTCGGGCGCTGTTATTGAAGCGCGCGCATCAATCACTGCCTCCACATCGACGTTATGCTCGAACAGGCCGTCGAACGAGCTTATCAGCATTTCGCGCGCAGGTATGTATAGGTGCAGCGAGTCGTCCGGGCGCATTGGATTCAGCAAAAGAATCGCATCCTGTCCCGCACCCGTGAACATATCGGCCAGTTCATTCAGCACATCCGACGCACTGCCGCCCCATGCGAGTTTAAGGCATATGCTCCTGCGTACCGGCAGCGTGCCCAACGTCGTAAACCGGCCGTCGGGCGTAAACGCGTCGGCAAACAGATGGCGCAGTCTGCCCGTGCTTGTGGCTGGTATCTGTTCAGGCATAAGGCCCAGCGCGCTTTGTACCTCGCGCACGAGAGCGGCGCGCGGCTTGCGGCTGTCCATGGTTTCGCGCCCTGCCCGAGCATAAATCTGCCCCGCCGCGCCCAGATACGCATATGCGCGCTCGAAGCACTGTGTCCGGCGCTGCATTACGTCGCTTAGCCACGGCCGCCGCTCGCTCAGCCTGCCCTCATCCAGATAATCGCCTAAGTTTATCATAAAATCTCGCGCGCCCGGCAGACGCGGATCCATCACATGCGGCGCGGTGCCGTCCATCATCGCAGCGCCCAGCGCGGGTATCGCCACGCCGTCCAGACTTTGCGGGTCGCTGGAGCAGTTGAAGTATTCGACCTTGTAGCCCGCCTGCGCGCAATGCTGGCCCACGGCGCGCATGAAGGTACTTTTGCCCACGCCCGAGCCGCCCTTGATAAAGTAAACGCGCCGCGCGCGCTCAAACGGCAGTATATCGTCGAAGTGATTTACAAACCTGCACGGCGTGTTGCCGCCCGGAAAAAGATACATCTCGCTCAAGCAATACACCTCCGTAAACATCATACGCGGGCGCGGGGCGGATTATTACGCGCTTAAATGACGTTTATGTGTAGGGCAACGTCTGACAGGCGGCGTTCGCTTATCGCCTGACAATTGCTGATATGCCGTCCTGACAATCGGAGAAATGCAAGCTTCAAAAACAAAGCGAGCGGAGATTGCTCTCCGCTCTAACTGTTTCGATCATCAGCCGAGTATCGTCAGATACTTGCCCATGCAATAGCCGGTAGAACCGTTATATCGCACCTTGTGCCACGTAGTGCCGCGTTCGATCACATCCACCGTCGCGCCGTTGGGTATGGTCGTGACCACGTTCGCCGACGTAGACGCAGACGCACGCAGGAACATTGTCGACGAAGTGCTAAGCGTGACCTTGGCTTTGAGGTAGTTGCTGTCGTCCGGCTTGATTATGCCCGATTTCAGATACTTGCTCTCGACATAGCCCGTCGTGCCCTCGTACTTGACGTGCGCCCATGTGCCGAAGTCCTTTATCAGCTGTACCACGCCGTATTTGGGTATCGTGCGAACGGTCGCGCCCTGCTCGGTTTCGTGCAGCGCGAGTCCGCCGCTCTTTATCACCGTGCAATACTTTACCGACGGCGACGCGGTTGCGGTAGGCTTGGGCGTGGCCGTGGGCTTTGCACTCGGCGACTGGGCGAGCTTTACATAATCCTTTACGACATATCCGGTGTAGGTGCCCACCTTTATCTTGTAGAAACCGCTCTCACTGCCAAGTATAGTTACCTGAGTGCCGTGGCCTACGCGCGTCACTTCGGCGGAGGTGCGGCTGGCCGCAGCGCGCACTATCAGCTTGGACGAGGTATTGCTGAGAGTTACCGTGCCCACCTGCGCAGAAGCCGTGGGCGCAGGAGTCGCCGTTGCGCCGGGCTTGGCGGTCGCGGTAGGCTTGGCCGTGGGCGACGAAGTGCGGGTTATGTACTGCTTGGAGCAGCAGCCGGTATAACTGCCGTACCTGACTTTGTACCAGTCGCCCTCTTCGCCGAGTATCTGCACGCTTGCACCGGCGGGCATCGTGGTCAGCACGCGTGCCGAGCCGTCAGCCGATTCGCGCAGACGCAGTGCGCCGCTCGAAACATTGACCCTGCCCATGTCGCCGCTCTCAGCGGGCGCGGACGTTGCGGTGGGCTTGGGAGTAGTCGTAGCCGCAGGCGCTGCAGTGGGCGCAGTCGTGGGCAGAGCGTCCAGCTTTACATATTCGCCCTTAATGTACGCGTTCTTACCGTTAAATGTGAACTTGTACCATTCGTTGTTCCAGCCGGTCACGCTTATACGCGTGCCCTGCTCAACCTGACCCAGCGCGCTGAACGTGGTGCCCGCGCCCGAGCGCACGTTGACGCGCTTGGCGGTCACGGTGCCCATGCGCGGCTTACTAGGATCGGCAGTGGGCGCGGGAGTCGGCACTACGCCGTTTGCGTCCGCCAGCTCCAGCGTAACCGTCGCGCTGGCCGAGCGGCCGTCGGCTAAAGTGGCCGTGAACTTCACATTATAACAGCCGTTCTTGCGCGGGGAGGCCAGAGTTATGCGGGTATAGCCGCTGCTGCTGTCAGTCTTGATCGACGCAAGCGCGGACTTGGCGCTGGAGTCGGCGGCCTCGCACTTCCACTTTACACTGCCATTGTACTCGGCCCACTTGCCCGAGGATTTCTCCAGCATTACGCCGGGCGCGCTAATTACATATTCGCTGTAAGAATACGGCACGGTGTAGCTTTCGCGCAGGCCGTCGATTACCGGCTGGCCCGCCGTAAGCGTTAGCGGCACGGACACGGTGGTGACTGCGCCCGCGAGATTGATCGTCGCGGTCACGGTATACTCGCCCGCAGTTACGCTGCCGGCAGTCTTGAGCGCAGCCACATCACCGCGCGCATGGCCGGTCGTATCGGCGGTTATATTTGCCGTATTGCCTTTGGAATCTTTTACGCTCCATGCAGTCAGGAACGCGGTGCCGTCGGGTATGTCAAACGTGGGAATTACGCTGACCGTGCCCAGCGTGGACGCGTCGGAATAGAGCGTCGTACTAAGCTTGTCGGGCGTAATTTTGAACAGGCCGAAAGGCAGATTGCCATTCTCGTCGGCGACTATCAGGCATACGTCCTTGCTGAACTTTGCGCCGTCGGCCAGACCCGGCACGTCGCTGACTGCGGTAACAGTCACCTGGTATACGCCAGAGCGCGTCGCGCCTATGCTGAAGCCCTTGTCCGCCGAGAACGTAGTGGTTGTCAGCGTCGCGTCATAGTTCGACTTAAACGCAGCCGATACGCTCATGCCGTCAGTAAGCGCGCTGCCGGCTTCGCCCGTGGTCAGATCGACCGCCGCAGTCTCGCCTAGCTTGGCAACGACAACATCGCCCGTGTTCTTAAACGACATGGGCACCTGCGCGCGCACTTCGTACTCGACCGGGATTTCGCGCTCAAGCACCTCGCCCGCGGGCAGTATTACCGTCAGCGTAATCGTCGCTTCTGCCTTGCCAACGCCGCTTTTAGTATACAGCACCGGCGGCGTGCGCTGTGTGCTGCTGTCGGTCAGCTTTATCGTCGCGCTGCCGTCGCCCGTGGTATGCGATATGTTCCACGCCGCCCGATAGCCCGAGGGCATCAAATCAGGGTTGATCGCCAGCTTGGTTGACGGATTGTCGGCCTGCAGGAAATCCACCTTCTGAATTGACTCGCCCACCATGTCCGAGCATATCACCGGTATGTCGAAATCATACCTGTCGCGCGCGCATATGAACAGCAATTCGCGCGAGTAGTATTCGTACCCGGCGGCAGTCTTTGCGACCAGCTTTGCCTTATGCACGCCTTCCGAAGCGGCGCTTATCGCAAAGCTGTAACTCTTGCTGCCGTTCACGGTCACGCTGGAAGGCGCAACTTCGATGCCGTCGCCGGTGAGCGTCAGCACCGCGCCATAAGGCAGGCTGTCGCCGCTGTTGGTGAACGTAACGGTAGTGCGCGTGCCGGGCGCGATCAACTGATAATAATAGCCGTTTTCCAGCTTCATATCGGCGTGTACGATGTTCTGATCGACAACTTCAGCCGTCGGTTCGGGGCTGGCGGTATCTGCGGCAGCCGAAACTGCGGTTTCAGCCGCGTCTGCAGCGTCGCTCGCCGCCGCAGTTGGTTCAGCCGCTTGCGTTTCGGCAGGCGCAGCCGTGGCAACCGCCTCAACCGCAGACTTTT
>USEE01000065.1 GCA_900553645.1 uncultured Eubacteriales bacterium | reverse complement strand
CCTTCTGGATATGGCGCGTCACGCTTTCCGGCGCTTCGCCCACGTCCAGCAGGCCATACAGGAAGTGCAGCGTGCCCACATACGGCTGCCCCTCCCTTGTCGCGCATTCCTGTGCCGTCATCAGCACCTGCTGTGCGCGCTGAGTGTCATCCAAATTGCCGCTTAGCATTACCTTGGCCCACGGCTTGGGCGCGTCCGCAGGATCGGCGACTATCTCAAACGATATATTCTGAATCCGAAAGTGCTGCTCGGATTGTTTTGAGAGATTTATTGCGTAGGCTTTTTGCAGCGGATACATTTCTATGCAGACCTGAGGCAGCATACGCATCACCGCGCGCAGCGGCGCTATGCCTTCGTCGTCTATGCCGCTAAACGCCGCTATTTCGCCCCTCGCATAATCATATGTCATGCCGCCGTTAGCCAAAACCACCGGCGCGTTGATTATTTCTGGCGAATATGCGTGAAAGCCCAGCAGTGTGCGGCCCGTGCATACGGTAAAGCGGCCGCCGTTCGATATGAAAAAGCGTATGGCGCGGCGCACTTCGTCCGATATTCCGTCAGCGCCCACGAGCGTACCGTCATAATCGCTCGCAAGCAGCACCCCGTCAAACAGCACCGCAGCCGCCTCCATTCAAAGCATTATATACCGCAATCCTATAATACAGTCTTAACAGACAATGTTAAACGTGGTTTATGTTAATTTTGAGATATATGAGAAAAAGAGCCGCCGCATATGAATACGGCAGCTCCGATATGCAGTAAATGCGATTATTCAAACATATCCTCGTGAACGGTGTCCAGCGAGAAGCAGCTCTTGGGCATGGGATGGTTCTCCATCCAGCGGCCATTGGTAAAGTCCGGGATAGCCACGGGGGTGGAGCCCAGCGCTATGGACTGCTCGCTCAGGCAAGTGATGCTCATCCAAGCAGCCGCATCGTACACGTCGATGGGCGGCTGGCAGCCCTTCTGCACGCTCTCAACGAAGGAGCGCAGCGCGAGGTAGTCCATGCCGTCGTGGCCGCCGCGCGGGCCGAAGCTCTCGTAGGCCTTCCACAGCGGATGCATGTACTCCTCGATGTACTTCTCGTCCTTCTCCCACTTATGCGTCCAGTACTTGGGATCGACGGGGCTGATGCCGTCGAGGTAAATGCCCTCGTTGTCCTCTTCCCATATGCCCTTGGTGCCCTGAATCACGCCGCCGCGGGAATAAGGGCGCGGGAGCGAGCAGTTATGGGTCAGGGAAATCATTTCGCCGCCGGCGCACTTGATAAGGGTGGTAACTACGTCGCCCTCGTTGAAGCGAACGTCCTTCCACTCCTCGCCGCGATTGGCGCGCATCCAGGCCTGCTGGCCCGCAGCGCGGGACGCCATGGCGGTAAGCGTTACCATGCGGTTGCCGCGGTTAATCTTGAGGTACTGAGCTATCGGGCCCAGCTCGTGGGTCGGATACAGCTCGCCGTTGCGGTTTTTGAAGTTGCGCATACGATAGTGATGGGTCTCGTCGCCCTTGCCTATTTCGTCGCGCAGGTCATGCTCGTAGCCGCCGGCGCAGTATACCACGTCGCCGAACAGATCCTTTTTGATCATGTTGAGCAGCGTCATTTCCTTTTTGCCGAAGCAGCAGTTCTCCAGCAACATGCAGGGCACGCCGGTCTGCTCGCTGGTGCGAACCAATTCCCAGCACTCGAACACGTCGGTCGCGCCGCCGACTTCCATAGCCGGGCGCACGCCGTGCTTCATGGCATCGATAGCGATACGGATATGGGAGCACCAATCGGTCGTGATAAGCATGGCCTCGGCGTCCACTTTTTCCAGCATTTCATGAGAATCGGTAAATATCTGAGGACGGCGGCCTTCGCGCTTTCCAGCGACGATGTCGGCAGCCTTTACCGCACGCTCTTCGATAATGTCGCACACGCCCACAAATTCAACGTCTTCCATCTCCAGCAGGGTCTTCATCTGGCTGGTGCCGCGCGGGCCAAGGCCAGCCACGCACATGCGAACCTTGCGGCCAAAATCCCAAATGCTCATTAATATATTTCCCCCTTGTACAGGTTGTCGCACATATTATATCACATACGGGCGGGCATTGCTACAAATATTTGCTACACTGGTGAAATAAATTTAGGTTATTATTCGAGTTTGTCGTAAAAATGGAAATCCGCAAGTAGGAGTGGATTTTGCGTCAGTTCAAGGAAGAACTCCGAAAGCTTAGCCGCAGTGCCAAGTCGAGGGGGTCTGATGCAGAAATGGCGTAAAAGACACCGTGATTGCGAATTAAGGAATTTTTAAGACATACTCTACATTATTCGATGTAGCCCAGGCGCTTCACCGCGTACATGTACATCAGCATCGCGCTGGAATACCATTCGGAGCAGTTGGTCGGGTTGCCGGTTAGCGGGTCAAGCTCCTGCGTGAACAGCTTGCCGTCGTGACTTGCGATTGCGGCCACCCAGCGCGACAGTAGATGATCATAGTCTGCACTGCGGCCATAGTAGTCCATCCAGCGCTGACAGCGCAGCGCGGTTAATGCCTGAGAATAGTAGCCCCAGCAGTTTTGCGGCGCATGGCCGTTTACGGCGGGGCTGTTTACCGCCATCGACGGGAACGGATATTCAGTCCAGAACTCGGCTGGATTGCGCATGTGGCGGTCGTATATCGCGTCGAATTCTGCCTGAGTAAGCACATGCTCTGTAAACACGTTGCTTATGGCTATCGACGGGAAGCGGCGCAGATTGCCCTTGGCATCGAGATCGTAGAAGAACTCATCCTGCTTATCGTAAAGCAGATTCAGCATTTTTTCGCGCACATCGACGGCCTTGCGCTCCCATTCGGCGGCTTCTTCATCGCGTCCGAGCACGCGCGCCATGTCGGCAAGCGCCTTGCGGTCGCCATAGAACACCGCATTCATGTCGGGCGCAAGCATGGGCACGGCTTCGCTGTCCACGGGCGTTTCGCCATACGTATCGGGGCATTGCACGGGCACGTCGGCAAGGCGCGCGCTGTTGTCGTGGCCGGTATCGTACAGGCAGAATAGTTCGATAAGCCCCGTGCCGCGCGTCATGCGCTTATCGCACAGCCACTTATCCCAGCGCGCACAGCCCGCATATGCCTCCTTCAAAAAGTCCATATCACCCGTGATCTCATATACCTCCAGACACAGCCGCGCAAACGAGACGCATTCCTGTATCTGCGAATAGCCCACCGGGTGCAGCCGCCCCGTGTTCAGGCTGGTATCGACCACGTTGAAAGGCAGATGGCCGTCCGGACGCTGGTTGCGCAGGAACAAAAGCATTTGGCTGCGGGCGACGTCTTTTGCGAGGCTGCTGTCCGGGTTCAGCCTTGCATAGCATACCGCGTCGAACGCGTGCTCCATCCACACGCCCGGATACGCAGTCGAGATCAGGAATATCGGGCCGGGCTGTTCCGGAAAGGTGCGTATGTGAAAGTCCTCTATGCGTTTTTTTGCCTGTTCATAGCGCTCAAGTATTCGCTCGCGGGGCGGCATTTCAAACATGTTTTTCCCTCCATGCTGATTTGGTATTTTCAGTTTTATCATCTGCGCGAAAGTGTCTTTCGGATTATCTGCGCGTCAATGCGCAGGCTTGCGTTATCTATGTAGTGCATGTCCATTTCTATTCGCCCGGCGTATGTGCAGTCGGGCGCGGCGTATACCTGCCAGTAGCCGGTAAGCCCCGGTTTTACGCTTATCAACTTTTCAGCGCATTCGCCGTAGAGCGGCAGTTCCTCCTCCACTATCGGACGCGGGCCGACAAAGCTCATTTCGCCCTTAAATATATTTAGCAGCTGAGGAAGCTCGTCCAACCCGGTGCGCCGCAGGAACGCACCCATCTTCGTTATGCGCGGGTCGTGCTCAAGGCGGAAATTCTGCTGCCATTCGGCGAGCTGTTCGGGCGTAAAATTGCTTTTCAGGGCATCGGCATTGCTTACCATGCTGCGGAATTTGTACAGGCGGATATGGCGCTTGTTAAGCCCTATGCGATTCTGGGCATAAATCGGCGAGCCTTTGGAGTCCAGCACAATCATGATTGCCAGCGCCGCGCCCAGCGGCCACAGTATCAGCATAAGCAATGCCGACATGCAAATATCGAACGCCCTTTTCAGTGCGCGGTATATCGGGGCTTGCTTAGGCTCGGCTGGTGATTTCATGGCGCTTCCTCCTGTTATTGGGCACATAGTGTTTTAATTATAATGCCGAATGCGCATGTTTGCAACTAATTTTATATACTAATGATTCTATCGGTTAGCGAGGTTTGATTTGTCTAACACCTTGTGATATAATCTGATTGCATTTGTCAGGCATGGATTGACTTATTGCTGGAGGGCGCATATGCGATACAATACGCGCAAGGCAACGATACCGTCCGACGGCGGTTCGCTGAAGCTGCTTATACTTAGTCCCAAGGGTACAACGGCGCAAAAGCGCCCCGGCGTACTGTGGATTCACGGCGGCGGGTATGTCGTCGGTATGCCGGGGATGGTGCACATGTCGCGCGCGCGGAACCTTGTGATTAAGTATGGCGCGATAGTTGTTTCGCCCGAGTACCGGCTGGCGGGACAAGCACCCTACCCGGCCGCGCTTGAGGACTGTCACCGCGCACTGATGTATTTGAAAGAGCACGCGGACGAGCTGGGCGTACGATCCGACCAGATCATGGTGGGCGGCGAAAGCGCAGGCGGAGGGCTGGCGGCGGCGCTATGCATGTATGAGAAGGATATTGGCGGCGTGAATATCGCGTTTCAGATGCCGCTGTATCCCATGATCGACGACCGGGACACTAAGACTTCGCGCGACAACCACGCGCCCGTATGGAACACGCGGCGCAACCACTCCGCGTGGAGCAAGTATCTGCGCGGAGTGGACGGCGACGTGCCCGCGTATGCCGCGCCCGCGCTCGGTTTCCCCTGCGTGTTGCAACCGCGCGGGGGACGTGCCCGCGTATGCCGCGCCCGCGCGCAGAGAGGACTATTCCGGGCTTCCTCCAGCGTATACGTTTGTCAGCACTGCCGAGCCGTTTTATGCCGAGACAATGGCTTTTATAGACAATCTGCGCCGCGCGGGAGTTGAAGCGGGCGTTGACGTTTATCCGGGGTTATTTCATGCGTTTGACATGATGCTTCCCTGCCTTAAAGTCAGTAAACAGGCCGGCGCGGAATTTGACAGGCGGTTTGAATATGCGGCTGAGCATTACTTTGCTATCCAGGATGATGAGAAGTGAAGTAAATATCTTCAATGGCTGGTTCGGGTACGCCATGCCGCCTTATACCTTAAATATAAAATGCGCACGCAGACAGTCATTTGCGTTTATCTGCGTGCGCGATTATTTTGTTTTTAATTTTTAGAGTGTGTCTCAAGCGGGACAATCCGCAAGTTCGAGTGGATTTTTCGTCAGTTCAAGGAATAAATCCGAAGGCTTAGCAGCGCTAAGTCGAGCCTTGTGACGCAGAAATGGCGGAGCGACGCCCGAAATTGCGGATTAAGGAATTTTTGAGACACACTCTAGGCCGCCTGTTCAAACTGACTGTTGTACAGTTCGGCATAGAAGCCGCCCTTGGCCATCAGCTCGTCGTGCGTGCCGCTTTCGATAACGTCGCCGTCGCGCATGACCAGTATCATGTCGGAATTCTTGATTGTGGACAGTCGGTGTGCGATTACGAAACTGGTGCGGCCTTTGGTCAGCTCGTCCATTGCACGCTGTATCAGCAGTTCGGTACGGGTATCGACAGAGGACGTAGCCTCGTCCAGTATCAGCATGGGCGCGTTTTGCAGCATTGCGCGCGCTATCGTAAGCAGCTGCTTCTGGCCTGCGGAGATGGACGTGCTGTCGGACAGCACGGTATCGAAGCCGTTGGGCAGCGAATGCACGAACTTATCCAGTCCGCACGCGCGGCATACTTCTTCTAACTGTGCGTCGGTTATGCCCTGCATGTTATAGGCAAGATTCTCGCGCACAGTGCCTTCAAACAGCCATGTATCCTGAAGTACCATGCTGAACATATTGTGCACATCCTCGCGGCGCATGTCGGCTGTGGATACGCCGTCGATCGATATGCGGCCGCTGTTGATCTCGAAAAAGCGCATAAGCAGGTTTACCATTGTGGTCTTGCCAGCGCCGGTGGGGCCGACTATGGCGACCTTCTGGCCGGGCTTTACGCTGGCGGAGAAGTCCTTTATGATTACCTTGTCGGGCGAATCGGGATAGCTGAAGCGCACATGGTCGAACGATACCTGACCGCGCCCCGCGGGCAGAGTCGCGCGCTTGCCGGTTTCGTCGGACAGTTCTTCGCTTTCGAGGAAGTCGAATATGCGCTTGGCAGAGGCAGAAGCCGTCTGCATATTGGTCATGCCCTGCGCAATCTGGGTAAGCGGCGAGGTGAACAGCCGCACGTACAGTATGAACGATATAATCACACCAAACTCGATAGTGCCGTTTATGGCGAGTATGGAACCCATCACGCATACCGCGACGTATGCGATGTTGCCGATAACGCTCATTAGGGGCTGCATAACGCCGGAAAGGAACTGCGAGCGCCAGTTGGCATCGTACACGGCGGCGTTAAGCTTATCGAAGTGCTCGACCACTTTGTCGCCCGCGCGGCTGATGCGTACGACCTCGTGGCCGGAGTACATCTCCTCCACATAGCCGTTCAGCTCGCCCAGACTCTTTTGGCGCGCCGTGAAGTAGTGCTGAGAGCGGCTCATTATAAGAGCCAGCGCCAGCATACCTAAAAGCGTCACGCCCAGCGATACCAGCGCCAGATGCCATTCGGTAGCAAACATCATTATCAGGCAGCCCACGAACTGGGTGGCGGCGCTGATTATGGTGGGCAGGCTGTTGGTCAGGCCCTGCTGAAGCGTGGATACGTCGTTAGTGATAAGGCTGAGTATGTCGCCCTGCGACGTGGTATTGAAGTACTTCTGCGGTACGCGGTTTATCTTTTCGGACAGCTCGCCGCGCATACGGTACGACATTTTGAGCGTTTCACTCGCCATTATGTAGTGCTGAATAAAGCCGAACAGCGCACTGAGCGCGTATATCACGGCCAGGAATATGCCCAGCCTTGCAATCGCGTTAAGGTCTATGCCGGTGGTCAGGCCGTCCGACATCAGCGTCGCCATATCGCCGATCTTGTTGGGGCCGATTATCGTCATGACTGCGCTCAGCGCCGCCAGCACCAGCGCAAACAGCATAATTCCGATGCTGGAGCGCATGTATTCTTTAAGCCTGGGCGCGGCGTCACGGATGCTGCCCTTCTCCTGCTTTTTGCCATTTCTCATCATCATAGCGCTTTCCTC
>USEE01000064.1 GCA_900553645.1 uncultured Eubacteriales bacterium | reverse complement strand
TTGTCGAGTGGCTGATGGAGCTTGATCACATCCCTTCATTCTGCACGGCATGTTACCGGGAGGGGAGAACGGGCGACAGGTTCATGAGCCTGTGCAAGTCGGGGCAGATACTGAACTGCTGCCACCCCAACGCGCTCATGACGCTTGCGGAATACCTCGTTGATTATGCAAGCCCTGATACGAGGAAGACGGGCTTTGCCCTTATTGAGCGCGAACTTGCGAATATCCCGAACGAGAAGGTCAAACGAATTGCGGCGGAAAACATCGAAAGAATCAAATCTTCGGATAAGAGGGATTTCAGATTTTAACGCATACTCTGCCGCCAATGCTCAAAGGTTCCATTGAATGAGCCGGGGAGAAGGGCAGGGCGCATGTCGGGCGTTGGGCAAGGGCGTTTATTCGCTGGTCATTTCGCTCCTGCGCTTTGTCGTACTGGCGCTGGCGTGGGCGCTCTCATTGACGGCGAATGCTGCGGGCGCTGGCTCTCGCTGCTCGTGGCAGAGGCCGGGGTCTGCGCCGCGGCGATTTTTCTGGCGGGAAGGGTGTACCGAAAGGCGATGTGAATACAGTAAAGCGGTCGGCAGTCATGGACAGCCGACCGCTTTTTGCGCCGGAACAGTTTGGCGATAATGCCTGCGCGCCTTTTAACGCCCAGCCCGCCGCTGCCCAGCGCCGCATGGCGACGCTGGGCATTGCCCCGTTTCTGCTGGCGCAGCTGTACCGCGTCCGGAGCGCTGCACAATGCCGTTTGGCATGTTAATCGGCAGGGACGGCGGGCGTATGCGCGCCCATACCGCAGTTACTCGTCGATCCTTTCGGTATTGTAGACCATGTAAAACGTCCCGTCGTCCGGCATGGCGTCCAGCGATCCGAACAGCACGTCTATACAGCCCGCGCCGTCGTTATCAAACAGCGCCACACGCTGTTCATCGATGACTTTAAGCACCCCCGCGCACGCCAGCGCCATTCCATCACTCTTCACGTTAAACGCCGCATATGTCAGCGGCTGCTCATCGCCGCCATAGTATTCGCTTATCACATATGCCATGCACGGCGAAACATCTTTAAGTGTCATCGCGTCGCTGCCGTTAAGTATACTGGCCGTCGCCAGCCAGTTTACACCCTGCATACTGTTCAGCCGCATCGGCGCGGCGGTTAATGTCTTTGTCCGCAGGGCTTCCTGAAGCTGCACATCCGCGTTTTGGGCACACACACCCATCACGCCCGCCAAAAGCTCATTCGCCGCGTCCGCATCTATGCGTACGACCAGCGAGCGCTTCACCTCGGCATAGCTATATCCAAGCGCTTCTTTTGCAAGTGAATTTATCTCATCACTGCCTGAAAATGCACCCGTGAATCCATCCAGCCCGCACATCAGCATCGTTTCTCGTGTAAGCACGCCAGCCTTATCCAACAGCTCCATGTCCGCGCCCGTGTCCTCGGACACCTCCGGCGCGGCATACGCACACATCGGCAGGAGCAGCATCATCGCCAGCAGCGCGGCAAATAGTTTCTTCAACATAAAATAGCCTCCTCGATATTTGTTATATGCAATTTTGACGTGCCGCGCCGTCCTGCCGTTCCGCGTTAATAAAATGATTTCATGACTTTACTATATGCCAAAAATACGGCGGCTTTTATGTCGATTCAAAGTTTGTGCTGGGCTATTTCATTTTAAGGCCGAATGGAGTATCATTATTGCATCAAAAACACTGCGCGGCGCGCGGAGGAATATTATGGACAAATTCGAATGGTTCAAGGAAGCTAAATTCGGCATGATGATACACTGGGGGCTGTACTGCCTGCCCGCGGGCGAATGGAAGGGTCAGCGCATGGACTACATCGGCGAATGGCTGCAATCCCGCTATCGCATACCTAACGCGGAATACCATCCGCTTGCGTCGGCATTCAACCCGATACTGTTTAATGCCGACGAATGGGCACAGCTCGCCGCCGACGCGGGCATGAAGTACATGGTCTTTACCGCCAAGCATCACGAGGGCTTTGCCATGTACCATTCGCGCGTGGACAAGTTTAACATCGTGGACGCAACGCCGTATGGCCGCGATGTAATGTACGAGCTGGCCAATGCGTGCGCGCGGCACGGGATTAAGTTCGGCCTGTACTATTCGCAGGATCTGGACTGGAGCGACCCGGACGGCGGCGGCTATACGCGCCCGCACGACAACTGCGGCATGAGCTGGACGAACGACTGGGACTTCCCGGACAATGCAAACAAGAACTACACGCTGTGCTACGAGCGCAAGATAAAGCCGCAGGTCAAGGAAATACTGACCCAGTATGGCGATCTGTGCCTTATCTGGTTCGATACGCCCCAGACCATATCGCCCGAGCAGAGCCGCGAGCTGGCCGACATGGTGCACACCTATCAGCCCAACTGCCTTGTCAATTCGCGCATAGGCAACGGCATGGGCGACTACCGTTCGATGGGCGACAACGAAATCCCGGACGAGTACATGGCCGACGGTCTGGTCGAAACCCCGGCCACGCTCAACGATACGTGGGGCTACAAGTCGTTTGACAACAACTGGAAGCCCGCTGAAAAGGTATTGGCGCTCAAGCGGCACCTTAACGAGCGCGGCGTTAACTACCTGCTCAACGTAGGCCCCGACTATCTGGGCCGCATACCCGCGCCCGCCGTGGACATACTGCGCAAGGCCGGGCAGATTGGCGGTTAAGGCAGTGCTTGCGGCTCAGGCTTAATCGCATACTGCCTGAGATTACACATTCTGCCTTAAACAAATATCTTTTGCTTGCGGATTTTCATTGTAAGGCAATAATATCAGCACGCGCCGTAAGCAACAGGCATGAGAAAAAACGCGGCGCATATCCGCCGCGGCAACAGGAGGTAAACACATGGCACGCATAATGAGCAAACCCGAATACGAGGAATGGACGGCCTCGACGCGCGATAAGCGCATGGAGTGGTGGCGTGAGGCGCGCTTCGGCATGTTCGTACACTTTGGACTGTATTCCGTGCTGGGCCGCCACGAGTGGGCGCAGGTGATGGAGAACATACCATCGGACGAGTACGCCAAGCTGGCCGACAAGTTCAACCCCAAGCCCGGCGCGCCGCGCGAATGGGCGCGTCTGGCCAAGGCCGCGGGCATGAAGTACATGGTCATGACCACGCGCCATCACGAGGGCTTCTCGCTGTGGGATTCCAAGGTCAACCCGTTCAACTCGGTCAACTACGGCCCGCACCGCGACATCGTGCGCGAGTTCGTGGATGCCTGCCGCGAGTTCGACCTCAAGATTGGCTTCTATTCGTCGCTGATGGACTGGCACCATCCGGACGGCTGGACTTGCGCGTTCGATACCGACGCGCGCCGCCGCTTCACCGACTATATCGAGGCGCTCAATACCGAACTGCTTACCAATTATGGCAAGATAGACATACTCTGGTACGACGTGAGCCGCCCCATGCAGAGCTGGGAAGGCTGGGATTCGCTGGTGCGAAATCAGCGTCTGCGCCAGCTTCAGCCCGACATAATCATAAACAACCGCAGCCAGCTCGACGAGGACTTCGGTACGCCCGAGGGACACGTTACCGCGCTCGACCGCGACTGGGAAGCCTGCATGACATTTAACGATATATCGTGGGGCTACATGGACGAGGAGCAGGCACTGCCCTATGCCTACACCACTCCACGCATACTCAAGATGCTAAACACCTGCGCCAATGGCGGCGGCAACCTGCTGCTCAACATCGGCCCCAAGCCCGACGGCAGCGTGCCAGCCGACGCGGTTAAGCCGCTCACCGGCGTGGGTGAATGGCTCAGCCGCAACGGCGAATGCGCCTATGGCAAGGTAAAGCCGATCGGGCGCCACTCGATGGGCAACGGCATATGCGACGCGTCGCGCTCGGCCGACGGCAGGAAGGTCTATCTGTGGAACTGGATATGGCCTGGAGGCGGCGAGATGGGCTTTGGGGGCTATGCGGACGCGCCCAGGCGCGTGTACCTGCTCGCCAGCGGTCAGGAGATCGAATTTGAGCACCGCGGCCAGCGCGTGATACTCAAAAACCTGCCCGAAAAAGCGCCCGATCCCAGCGGCGTAACCGTGATCTGCATGGAATTCGACAAGGAGCCGGAATACCATATGCGCAGCTATTACCCGCAGCTGTCGCAGGGCCGCGACTGGGCGGGGGACAATAAAATCTGATAAGTGCGATGCGTGCCGGGCGGCGTTTATGGCCGTCCGGCGCGTTTTATGTTCAAAGCGTGGCGCGCACGTCAACAATTGGTTCACACGGAATCTAAATCAAGTTTGGCACTTGACAAATCGGCGGCGGAATACTATGATGTTTATTAACAATAACCATCGTGCCGGCTTTCGGCAAAGGAGAATCACACATATGAATGTGCCAAACGCGCTGACAATTTTAAGGATGCTCATGATTCCGCTCATGGTTTACGTGTTCAATAGTTTCGGCGCGCACTGGGCGCTGCTGGTTTACGTCGTGGCCAGCGCGACCGACGTGCTGGATGGATATATCGCGCGCAAGTATAATCAGATAACCGACTTTGGAAAGCTTATGGATCCGCTGGCCGATAAGCTGATGGTGCTGACCATGCTATACATGCTGTCTACGCGCGCGTACATACCGATGTGGGTGCTGATCGTCGTGGCGTGCAAGGAGCTGGTTATGGTGCTGGGCGCGGCGCTGCTGCTGGGCGGCAAGAAGGTCGTGGTTATGGCCAACAAGCTGGGCAAGGCGGGCACGGCGGCGTTCTTTACCGCGATAGTGCTGGTGTGCCTGCGCGACGTGTGGCTGCCGCTGTGGACGGTGGGCGTTGCGGTGATGTACGTGGCGGTTGCACTGGCGATAATCGCGATGCTGGGTTACGCGCGCGCATACCTGATTCAGGGGCGCAACGACCGCACGCAAAAGCCCGATGAAGCGAATAAGTAAGTCGGACGTGACTTCAAAAACTTAACCTGCGCGCCTTGCAAAAAGGCGCGCATTCGCTTATAATAATGAAAAAGCTATCCGCTGGCCGATGACCGGGAGGAGTAGGCACACCTGAGGCCTTATTCAGAGAGAGCGATACTTGCTGCGATTCGCTTTAAGGCAGGGAGCCGAAGGTCGCCCGCGAGGCGGCGCGAGGGAAACGCTTCGACATGCAATAGGCAGTCGGGGTGCGTGCATTGCACGGATAAATCGCGCCCGGGAGCGCCCGATACAGCGCCGCCGCACCTACATGTGCGGACTGAGGCGGGGGAGTGATTCTCCCGTAAATTAAGGTGGTACCACGGAGCAATTCCGTCCTTTTGTAAGGATGAATTGTCCCGTGTTTATTTTTTCTGCAGATGCTTTTTTTGAAGGGCTGTTTCAGGCGCATTGTTATTGCTGCCTAAACGCGCCCTGATAACCGCTTATAAGGTGAGGTGGTGATTGATTATGTCAAGTGTCGATTTCGACATGCCCGATATGGCCGAGGTGGTCGAGTTTGTAAAGGCTTGGACGCCCACTGCGCTCAACTGGTGCATAATCGCGCTGGCCGCGTCACTGGTGCTGCGGCTGCTGCTGGCACTGTTCCATAAGCGCTCGGTGCTGCTGCGCGCGATTAACTGGCTGTCGGCCGTGGGCGGGCTGGTGTCGCTGGGCGGCTACTGGATACTGACCGGCGAAGTGCCCGCGATAATGCAAAACCTCGATGCGACGTTTACGACTACTCTTACCAACGTCCAGTTCACCGTGCCGGAACAGCTTAAACAGGTCAACATGACCGGCCTGATAATACTGGGCGTGGGCGCAGTGCTGGCGTTTTTGTCCGGCCCGCTGGGACGCATGTTCTCCAAGGGAGACGGTTCGGGCGACTTTGAGATAGTCATTAAGACCATCGGCTGGCTGCTCAGCGTGCTGGGCGCGCTGGTTACGTTCGGGGTGCTGTAATATGGACGAGCTGGAGAAAATGCGGGCGCTGCTGAGGGCAGACGGCTGCACAGTGCGCATAAGCGGCGCGCGCGAGCAATGGACTTACCCGGCCTCGCGCCGCGCGATAGTCATAATCAGCGCGGACAAGTGCACGCTAAGGCTGTGCGCCGAACGCATCGGCGATTACGCGGCCAAGGTTCCGGTTTCGCTCAGGCATACAATCGTGCGCGCATCCAACTGCGGCGGCGATTGCAGACCGTGGGGCGGGAAAAAGTGCGCGGGCGGTTGGCGGTTTACGCTGGACGGGTGCGAGTACGTCAAGTGCCGCTACAACGCATTCATGTTCAGCATGATAAAGGATAAACTTTGCGACGTGCGCGATATGCTTCAAATGGAGCTTGATTCGCGCAGACATTAGGCAAACACCGGCCCAAGCGGCCTGTGCATAGATTAGTAAATAATTACGGGAGAGGATAAGCTATGGCGGAAATATATAAGCCGGAAAGCTCGGAAATGGCTAAAACATGGAACCCGCAGGAGGTCGAGGACAAGCTCTACCGCGAATGGGAGGAGAACGGATACTTCACGGCGCACCGCGAGGAGGGCAAAAAGCCCTTTACCATCGTAATGCCGCCGCCAAACATAACCGGCCAGCTGCACATGGGTCACGCGCTGGACGCGATGCTGCAGGACGTGCCCACGCGCTATCATCGCATGAAGGGCGATCCCACGCTGTGGCTGCCCGGCACCGATCACGCCTCGATTGCGACCGAGGTAAAGATCGTCGACCAGCTGAAGGCCGAGGGCCTGACCAAGCAGCAGATCGGCCGCGAGGAATTCCTCAAGCGCGCCTGGGACTGGAAGAAGAAGTATGCCGACCGCATAACCCTTCAGCAGCGCAAGCTGGGCGCGTCCTGCGACTGGACCCGCCAGCGCTTCACGATGGACGAGGGCTGCAGCAAGGCGGTTAACGAGGTGTTCGTGCGCCTGTATGAAAAGGGTCTGATCTACCGCGGCGAGCGCATAATCAACTGGTGCCCGGTATGCAAGACCGCGCTGTCCGATGCTGAGGTTGAATATGAGGAGCAGGATTCCCACCTCTGGTACATCCGCTACCCCGCGGCCGACGGCGGCGAGGGCGTGATCGTGGCTACTACCCGCCCCGAAACCATGCTGGGTGATACCGGCGTGGCCGTAAATCCCGAGGACGAGCGCTACAAAGATTTGATCGGCAAGAACCTGATGCTGCCGATAATGAACCGCGAGATACCCGTCGTGGCCGACGAGTATGTTGAAAAGGAGTTCGGTACCGGCGCGGTTAAGATGACCCCCGCCCACGACCCGAACGACTTCGAGGTCGGCCTGCGCCACAACCTTGAGGTCATCCGCGTCATCGCCGACGACGGCACCATCAACGAAAACGGCGGCCCCTACAACGGCATGGACCGCTACGAGTGCCGCAATGCCATCGTCAAGGACCTTGAGGAGCAGGGCTACCTCGTCA
>USEE01000063.1 GCA_900553645.1 uncultured Eubacteriales bacterium | reverse complement strand
ACTATCCCGACTTCGCCAGCGTGCGCCCGATTGCGGAAAGCTGCCACGGCGAGGCCGAGCTGCGCCATGTGCGCGATCAGCAGAAGTGCTACCTTGAAAACTGCTTTGACTATATCGAGACAATAACCGCGTGGCTGCGCGCCGAGGGCGTAAACGCGCCCATATGCCACAACAGCGGCAATCCGGGCATGAACGCGCTGTTTGTCGATCTGACCAAGCGCATGAATGAACCCTTCCTGCTCGGCTCGGATCACTATTACACGCTTAATCAGGACTGGGCGCAGAATAACCCCACGCCGCAGTACGCGCTGTATGTCCAGCATTCCATGGCGATGCTGCGCGCGATGGGTATGCCGCCGTCCGTGCTGGAGATGCCGGGCGGTTCACCCTCCGACACGCCGCCGATACTTAAAAATGACCTGCTGGCGTGCTATATGACCAATCTCGCGGTGGGTATGCGCGGCGTTAACTATTACGTGTACACCGGCGGCCCTAACTTCCCGGGCAGCGGCGATACGTGCGATATTTACGACTACAACGCGCTGATACACGCCGACGGCACGCTGAACGATACGTTTGAGGCGATGCGCGAATTCCACAAGTTCCTCATCGACAACCGCGACCTGAGCCATGCTAAACAGATCGCGTCTGTTCAGGTAGGCTATACGTGGGAGGACGCGCAGGCCGTGGGACTTAACGACGCGGGGCACGGCGCGTCCGGCGAGACGCTGGATTTTCTGCGCCGGGGCATAATGTACACGCTTATGTGCGGCAATTATAGCGGCGAATATGTCAATCTGAATGATGAGGCATTCGACGTATCGCGCCCGCTGATAGTGGCCGCGTCCGATCGTATGAGCCGGGCGGCGCAGACGCGCCTGGTCGAATTCATGCGCGCGGGCGGCAGGGTAATCATAGCGCCCGCCGTGCCTGAGATCGACGAGCAGGGCAACACCTGCACCGTGCTAAAGGATTACATAGGAGGTTATACCGCGCGCAAGTGCGCCTGCTATCCCAACCGCAACCCGTCGGCATTGCGCGAAGGCGTATCGCAGACGCTGATTGTAAACGGGCGCAGGGTGTACGGGCTTAACGCCGGGCATGTGTATACCGATCTGCCCGCGGGCGCACAAGCTGTGCTTACCGACGCGGCAGACGGCAAGGTATTGGGCTTTAAGGCGGGCAATTGCATTGTGTTTGGCGCAAAGTGGCATATGTCCACCTTCAATCAGGCTGACATGCTCGCAGAAATAGTGCGCGCGATGGGCGCACAGCCCACCGAGCGGCTTACTAACCGCAACCTTTTCCACACGCTGTGGCAGTTGCCGGGCGGCGGCAAGATGCTGTTCATACTCAATTTGTTCAGCAGTCCGCAGTCCACCGATGTAATCATGCCGGACGGACAGCAGCTTCATGCCGATCTCGACGCGATGCAGGTGCGCGCGTTCAGGCTGAACTAGAGCATATAAATAAGAAGCGCGGCAGATTCGTTTGAACGAAGTCTGCCGCGCACTATGTTTGTGCTTTAAGGTATGTCAAGCTTGCTTATGTCGCGCCACGTCTCAAGTGCAGATTGCATTTGAACTATGGTTTCGCTTAGTGCGGTACGCTCCGCGCCATCGGGTAAGGTTTGCATGTTGTTAAGGCTAGAATCGATTATCTCGCTGTACCATGCCGCGCACAGCAAGCCTTTTGCATCGGATTGGCCAGAAATAAGCATTTGCGTCATTGCGGGCGTGATTTCGCCCGAGGCCAGTCTCAGCATGAGGCGTATGTCCTCGCTGGTCTGCTCCGAAACGTTTTTGCCGCTGATCGGCAACGCCGCGCAGATCGTGCCTTCCACATCGCCGGTGGCGATTATCGTGCGCGCGCGCTGGAGGTCGTCGTCCCCGGCAGCGCTGTTTAGCGCCAGAGCGAGTATGCGGTCTAGTGCGGCAACACTTTCCTCATTCGCGGAATCCGCATCAGCGATAGGCGCGGACGTGCTGCCGTCAAGTATGCCGAACATATTCGTGCCGGTTGCACGCGACCACGCAGTAACAGCGTCCAGCGCCCCGGCCTTATCGACTCGGACGTCGTCGGCTTCGGCCAGTTCGTACAGCCAGCCAGCGCACAGTATGCTTTGCTGGTCAAGTGAACCGCGTTCCAGCAGACTGAGCATCGCCGCATAAAGCCCATCCGATTCGGCCGTAAGCAGTCTGTTTACCGAAAAGCCCTCGGGCGCGGCGCGCAATGTATCCACGGCCCATTGCCCCAGCTCGTGATCTTCGACCATCTGCGCGGCGGCTGTGTCGAAATCGGCGCTTGCTTCCAGACGCGCGCACGCGTCCAGTGCGTAACGGATGAAGTCGTCCACGTTGTCGCTGGCGATTATCAACTGGGCATAGGGCAGATCGCCCTGCCCGTCGCCGACGCGCGTGAGCGCCAGCGCGAATATGTCGTGCAGAATGTCGTCGGCCGAATCGCCGCCGCGCAACGTGTATTCGTCGGAATACGGCTGTGCCGTGGCCGAGTCCTCAAGCGCTAGCGCCGCAAATGAGGGAAAGATTGCGGTGATCGCCAGGGCGGTTAAGGTAATCAGCGCGCCCATGCGCCGGGTCTTTTGCTTGAACATAGCGCTTATCCTGCGTTTCATGACGTGCTTTCCTCCTGAAAAATCGGTTGTCAGCGGTGATGTGTGCTGGTTAAAGGCTGAGGTAAGTATCGCCGATACGTATGTCATGCGCTGGCCAGACTGCGAAGCCAGCGTGCGCTCGTCGCATGACTGTTCACATGCAAGCTCAATCTCACGCGTAATCGCGGGCATGATCGGGTTGAACCAGTGCATCGCGCGTACGACAAGCATAAGGTACTTTAACGCGATGTCGCCGCCTTCCATATGCGCCTGTTCGTGAGCAAGTATCAGCCGCAGCTCATCAGGCGGGTAATCGGCGCGCGGCAGTACGATAATTAGCCTGAAAAGTCCGATAAGCATCGGCGTGCGCGCGGCGGGCGAAACCAGCACACGAACCCGCATGGATACAAGCGCGCGCACAGCGTTGGGCGCTGGCTCTGACCAGCGCAGTACGATATGCCTGAACCGCACGTGCCGCACTATGCCAACGGCCAGCACCGCAATCGCACCGCACAGCCACACGGCAAACAGCGCGTCGTGCATGCTGAACTGAACGGCGGGCGATGGAGCAGCGCTGATTGGCACAGCCTGCGCATTTACGTTTGTATTTACGTTCAGGGCAATGCGCGGCAGTGCGGCGCGTATGCCTGTCGAAATTGCGCCGACCGCCGACTGTGCGCGCGGAGGCAGACTGATAATGTGCGAAAACTGCGGCCGAACCGGGCACGCAAAGCCCAGCGCGACGATTATCCACACCCGCCGCACTACCCGCGCCGATATACTGCGCGTGCGTGCAAAGCGCCTGACAAGCATCCCGCACAGCATTATCGCAAGCGCGGCAATGCTCATGGCCAGTGAGCAGGTAAAAAGTGAACTTATGAATCTAGGCAAAGTCCGCACCTGCCTTTCAATGTTGTCGCTCGTCCGGACATTCGGCTTCCTTGGCGCGCGCCCAGCTTATCAGCTCCTCGCAGTCGGCGCGTGTCAGTTCATTCCCGCCGCCGAGCGCGCTCATCAGACTGCGCAGGGATCCGCCGTGCACGCGGCTTAAAAAGTGTTCGGTTTCGTATTGCAGGTATTCGTCGCGCGCAACCAGCGGGTAGTACAGCCGCTCCCTGCCCGGCTTTTCACTGCGCAGAAAGCCGCGCTCTATCAGCCGGTTTAAGAGCGTTATCAGCGCGGGTGTTTTCCAGCCGCGCTCGCTGCCCATGCGCCGCATTATTTCGCCGCTGGTCACGGGCGCGTCGCATTGCCATATGCACGCCATCACGTCGAACTCTGCATCGGGCAGTCGCTTCATAAGCAATCCCTCCTTCTCAAATGAAATTGATATTGGCTGTTCAAAACATATTTTGCCTATGAATAAATTATACAACTGTATAACTTACCTGTCAATATACAATTGTATAACGCGGCACATAAACGCGATAAAATCATCGCACAAAATAAATATGTCTGGCAAATGGCGGCGCGGCATGATATAATGAGGAAGGAAATTGCAAGGGCATACGCTTAATCACGCCGCGCAAGCGGTTAAAAGGAGATCTGCAATGGACGAGATGAGAAAGTTCCTGGTCGAGGCCGCGCATGTAACGCCCTCCGACAGGCAGATGAAATGGTACGACCGCGAATTCTATGCGTTTGTGCACTTTTCGCCCAACACCTATACCGGCCTTGAGTGGGGCCTGGGCGACGAGGATGAGCGCATATTCAACCCCACCGAGCTGGACTGCGACCAGTGGGTCGAGGCAATCAAGTCCGCCGGTATGAAGGGCATGATACTGACCGCCAAGCACCACGACGGCTTCTGCCTGTGGCCCAGCAAATACACCGAGCATTCGGTTAAGAACTGCCCACTGGACATCGACGTGGTTAAGGAAGCGTCCGAGGCGTGCCGCCGCGGCGGTATCGAATTCGGCTTCTACCTCTCTCCGTGGGACAGGAATTCCAAGCTCTACGGCACCGACGAGTATAACGATTATTATAAGAAGCAGCTTACCGAGCTGCTGACTGGCTACGGCGATATATTCTGCGTATGGCTGGACGGCGCGTGCGGCGAAGGCCCCAACGGCCGCAAGCAGGTGTACGACTTCCCCGGCATAATCGAGTTGGTGCGCAAGTATCAGCCGGGCGCCGTCATATTCCAGGACGGCGGCCCCGACACCCGCTGGATAGGCAACGAGGCCGGTACCAGCCGCGTAAGCGAGTGGGCGGTCGTGCCCAACGAGCTGTGCAAGCTGACCAGCGGCCCGCAGAGCGGCCCCGGCCCGTGGTATGTCGAGGGCGTGGATCAGCTGGACTACCTGTACAACCCTCAGGAGGACATAGGCAGCGACGAGCTTATCGCGCGCTCACGCGGACTGAACTTCTGCGGCGCGGAGGTTGATATGTCCATCCGTCCCGGCTGGTTCTATCATGAAAATGAGGAGCCGTATTCGGTCGAGCGCCTGATGAAGACCTATATGAACTCGGTTGGCCATAACGCGTGCTTCAACCTGAACATACCGCCCATGCCCAACGGCAAGTTCGACCCGCGCGACGTAAAGCGCCTTGCCGAATTTGGTCAGGCACTCAAGGCTGCGTTCGGCAGGAACCTGGCCGAGGGCAAAAAGGTCGAGCGCACCGACCGCCCTGCGGGCAACCAGTGCGAGTTCGTCGTGGAACTGGGCGAGGAGCGGGAGATAAGCTACGTCGAACTGCGCGAGCAGATCGCCAGGGGCCAGCGCGTTACCGGCTACCGCATAATGCTCCGCGACAGCTTCGGCATATGGCGCGACCTGACCGGCGGCGCGACCATAGGCCATAAGCAGATAAATCCGTTGGCAGTGCCGGGTCATTCCAGCATAAAGACCGACGCAGTAAAGGTGCTTATAACCGGCGCGCGCGATCGCGTCGAGGACATCGGAATAGCCATTTACTAAGCCATATACAATCGCCTCCTGCGCCGCGCGCGCAGGAGGCAATTCTCTTTGACGAATATTTTGCTCCCATCAATAAATACATTATGTTAAGTCAAAAGCCCGAATCTGGCTCAAAGCCCATACGTGCGACAAATGGTCGGTTTCAAGGATAAAATACCACTTCCAAACTAAACTAAAAGAGTGTATAATAAATTTGAATGATGATTAATTTTAAGCGGGGTGATACGTGTGCAAGGCGACGAGCTGCTTTTAAGGCGCGCCTGTAAGGGCGACGTGCAGGCTTTTGAGGAACTGATGCAGTCGCATGAAAGCCGCATCTATGCCATTGCCCTGCGCATGATGGGCAATCGCGAAGATGCGCAGGACTGCGCGCAGGAGGCAATGGTGCGCATATATCGCGCGATGGGCTCGTTCAAGGGTCAGTCCGCGCTGGCCACATGGATATACCGCATTACGATGAATACCTGCCTGGACGAACTCAGGCGGCGCAAGGCGCGCAAGGTAACGTCTCTGGATTCGCTGGTGGATAACGGCTGGTCGCCAACCGACACCGGCGATACGCCCGAGGAACACGGCCTGCGCGTAGAAAAGCAGAACGCGCTCAATCAGGCGATACAGTCCCTGCCCGACGATATGCGCGCCGCGATAATACTGCGCGATGTCAAGGGCTATTCATACGACGAAATCGCGTCGATACTGGACGCAAACGTGGGCACAATAAAATCGCGCATAAGTCGCGGACGCGAAAAATTGCGGGAAATACTGTCAAAACAGTCGGAACTTTTTGGACGCACGGCCGTCAAATAGATGTAAACGATTTGAGGGCGCGCGCCGTAAAATCGCTTAAACATAAATCTTAGTAAGGAGGGGCGGATATGGTGCCTGTGAACTGCGAGGAATTCCAGAAAAACGTCCATCCGCTTCTCGACGGCGAACTGTCAGACGAAATGGCCGACGCGATGCGCACACATATGGCGGCGTGCGCGGACTGCCGGGAGGAATACGAACAGCTTGCGTCCGTGCGCGATATGCTTGCGCATATGGACGACGATCTGGAAACGCCCGTCGAATTCGAGCGCGGCTGGCGCAAAGCCGTGCGCGAGGAGCACAGTACGCGCCGCACGCGCGGCTGGGTAAGGGCGCTTTCGGGCGTGGCGGCGGGCTTTGTACTGCTGGCGGGTGCGACGGTGATAAACCGCATGAGCGGCAATATGGCAAATATGACCGCACAGCCTACGGCGGTGATTGAGAACGAATACGAAGTTTATTCCTCCACACCGCGCGCCATGGCCGTAAGCTTGGATGGCGAATCGGACGCGCTGCCGACCGAATATGCGCTGATGGCGACGGCCGAAAGTGATGACGAGGCCGCTGACGCGGTACAGCCCAAGTATAGCTATTCTGGCAGTGACGCTTTGGGCGCAACGTCCTCGGGCGGCATACTCGACGTGGACGGCGATTCAGGCAGTACGAGCATGGCCAAGCGGCTGCGCAGTGCGACGCTGAATATCGATACCGGCGATTTCGACAATGACCTTAGCGAGATAAAGAGCCTGCTGACCAAGTATGGCGCTGTCTCTTATACACATCTGACGCTGCCGACGAGCGATTTGTCGAGCAGATGCGCGGCATAGGCAGTGTTACCCGCAGCGAGGTAAGCGCGCAGGACGTTTCGTCCCAGTACAGCGATACGGCACTCCGGCTGGATACGTACCGCACGCAGCTGAACCGCGTGAAGGAACTGACCAGCTCGGCCAGCGACTTAAACGAGGTGCTGGAGCTGGAGGCCGAGGCCTCAAGGCTGCAATACGAAATCGACAAGCTGACCGGCGCGCTGAAGGGCTGGGACAGTCAGGCCGAGATGAGTACCGTTAATGTG
>USEE01000062.1 GCA_900553645.1 uncultured Eubacteriales bacterium | reverse complement strand
CGCTTCTCCAGCTTTTCGCAATGCGTTCTGGCGAGCGCGGCGCGAACCTTTTCCTTCGTCTTTTTGCCCACGCCCAGAAAAACCGGCACAGGGGACAGCGACGCCGCCATAAAGTCCATGACCGTGACCGGAGAGGAGCGGTCAAACTCCAGCTGCTGGGGAACGTAGCCCGTGCGCACAGCGGCGGCGGGGCGTCCGTCCGTCGTCAGATGGCGCACATCACCCTTATATTCGACCTGACCGAGCAGCGCGCGCAGGAGCGTCGTCTTGCCCGCGCCGTTCGCGCCGATGAGTGCGGTCAGCTCGCCGCAATGTATGTGCAGGTTTATATCGCGCAGCAGCACGCTGTGGCCGCGGCGCACGTTTACGTTATCCATTTCAATGCGGCACAGGTCGCATTTGCCCTCATGCGTCGGCATTTTCCAAAGCCCCCTTCAGCGTCTGAGCGTCGGCCAGTATGCCGCGCTCGTATGCCTCCTCATCCATATCGCCCGATGTGAGCGAGTCCAGCGCGTATATCGCTATGCCGGTTTCGCGCGCCAGCACTTCGGCGGCGCGTTCGGAATACGCCTTTTCCACGAACAGTGCGCGTATATCCATATCGCGCACGTCGTCTACCAGCCGCGCCATATCGCGCGTACGCGGCATTTCGCCCGGTTCCTGACCAAGCGATGCGACTATCTCTATGCCATAGTCGCGCGCTAAGTACTCAAATGCCGGGTGCGACGTGACTATCTTAGCGCCCTGCACGCCGCTCAGCAGCTCCTCGACCTGCCTATCCAGTTTGTTCAGGCGCTCGATGTATGCGTCTGCGTTTTTGCGGTATGCGTCGGCGTGCGCCGGGTCCTGCTCAATAAGCCCCTCGGCGATGTTTTCGACCTGCTTTATCGCCTGTTTGGGCGACATCCATACGTGCGCGTTTTCGTCGCTGTGATCGTGGCCGTCGTGGTCATGGTCGTGGTCATGGTCGTGGTCGTGGTCATGATCGTGGTCATGATCGTGATCTTCGTCTTCGTCGCATATCAGGTCTATGCCCTCGCTCGCGACAATGACCGGCTTTTGCTGGTCAGTCAGTATTTTGTCGGTAAAGCTCTCCATGCCCGCGCCGTTTATAACCACAACATCTGCGGCGTGAATCATACGCATGTCGCCCGTGCGAAGTGTGTAGTCGTGCAGACAGCCCACGTTCTGCTCGGCCATGTTTTTGACGTTTACGCCGTCGATGCCGCCCGCCACGTTTACCGTCAGCAGGTACATCGGGTAAAACGACGTAAGCACCTCAAACGCCTGCCCATCCGCCATGCCCGGCGCGCACGCAAGGCACATGCCTGCGCTTACCAGAAGCGCGATAAGTTTGTTTTTCAGCATCCTTTCGATTATTCCTTGCCTTTCATTAACCCGAATGCGTTTTGGCCTGTTCAGTCGGCGCACACTGCCTTTGCTTCTCCCTTTCCTTCCATATAATATTTGATTTGTATTTGCCGCCAACCTCACATCAAAACGCGCTCTAAAAAACTCGCCGCACGGCATATGCCGCGCGGCTTAATGCAACTCATTCGCGATTATAATAGTGAATCGCCAAATTGTCAATAGCTCTTGATTGCGTTTGAGTATAAATTGCAAGTTGTTTGCGTTTACAGTCGTACCGCCGCGTCCAGCGCCACAATGACGAGCCTGTCGGTATCATTATCAGGCATAACGCCCAGTGTGCGCGTATCCCATTCTGCGCCCGCCAGACTGTCCGCGCCGTAAAACACCTGCGCGAACTTCACCTGCCTGAACTGCGCCACAGCCGCCAGCCCCGCGCACTCCATCTCGACTACGCCGCAGCCCTGCCCGGCGCGGCGGCGCACGTTTTCGCGCGTCTCGCGGTACGGCGCGTCGGTCGTCCATGTGCGCGTACGGGTGTATTTAAGCCCCATTTCGTCCAGCGCGCGCGTCAGCCCGTCCGCACTGGGTACGTCCACAAAATCGCTTGCCGCCACATAGTGATAGCTCGCGCCCTCGTCGCGGTATGCGGCGGTGGGCACTATCAAGTGGCCCTCGGCTATGCCCGCGACCAGACATCCGCACGAGCCAATCGCCAGAAAAGTCCGCGCGCCCAGCGCGATCAGCTCCTCCATGACCATCGCCGCGCCGCCGCTGCCCTCGAACGACACGCATGCTGCAATGTCCCTGCCCTGCCATTTAAGCGCATATACCGGGATTTCATACACGGCATAGTGGAGCTTGGTTATCTCCCGCGCGCCCGGCTGGCCGGCGGCGAAGTCCACCATGCGGCGGTTGAACGCGATCAGCGCGATTTCGGGAAAGCCCTCCAGCGGCCTATATACGTCGCATGGGCTGAACACCGCGCTGCTTTGCGCGTCAAACGAATCGACTATACTCATACGTATACCTCCTGAAAATTATTTATTCGCGCTTCAGCCTTATCAGCGTGCCTTCGTGCGCGCCCAGCTTTACGCACAGCATCTCGCCGTCGTTCATGATGTGCCGTTCCTTCCATGCGTCGGTTGCGGCGAACTTGCCTGTCAATCCTGCCTCAGCCAGCGTTATCGAGGCCGCGCGGGTTTCATTTTCCAGATTGAACAGACCCACGCACGCGCCTTCCTGCGTATCGCACGCCCACGCACCTATACCGCCGCGCCGGAATATCATGCGCGTGCCGTTCGAGTGCTGATTTACGTCCAGCGCATAATCGTTGGTCAGCAGCGACCGCGTGAAGTCATCCATGCCGGGCATGTCGCAGCCCAGTATCAGCGGCGAACGCGCGATGCACCACAGCGACATCAGGAAGTACTGCTCGTTCTGGGTAAAGTTGGTCATGCGCGGCTTGTTCCACTCGCTGTTGGAGCGCACCGACAGCCTGCCTATCGGTATCATGTCCGCGTCGGGGTAATGGCCTTCGCTCAGGTAGGGCAGCCACTTGGTCAGCAGGTCGAACTGCTCGTCCAGCGCCTTCCAGCTGTCCCAGAAGTCGTTGGATATGCGCCACATGTTGGTGCATTCCGAAACGGTTCTGGCCGCATTAAGCGAATACATTCCGGGCGAGGAAGAAAATACGATATTGCGGCCGCACTTGTCGATCGCATTGCGGATAATGCGCGCCTCGTCCTCGTAATAGTCGTCCTCCTTCCAGAAGTACTGCATGTGCGACATGTCGTCCACCTTGACCAGATCAACGCCCCATTCGGCATAGAGCCGGAATATGGAGTCGTAATACGCCTGCGCGCCCGGATGCTTCGTGTTCAGGCCGTACATGTCCATGTTCCATGGGCACACGTTGTCGCCGACGGCCACGTCACGCGCGGTGTATTCGGTGCCCAGCACCGGGCAGTCGGCATAAATCGCCTGCCGCGGTATGCCGCGCAGTATGTGTATGCCGAATTTAAGCCCCATCGCGTGAACTGCGTCGGCCAGCGGCTTAAAGCCTGCGCCGCCCTTAGCCGAATGGAAGCGGTTCTCAGCGGGCATCTGGCGGCCGTACTTGTCCATGCAGAGCTTGGGCAGGTTGCGGTACTCGGTGCCCTGTGCGCCCGGCTCGCTCCATTCGATGTCCACGGTCACGTACTCCCAGCCGTGTACTTTAAGGTTGTCAGCCATGAAGCGCGCGTTGGCCAGCACCTCGTCCTCGCGCACGCTCGCGCCGTAGCAGTCCCAGCTGTTCCAACCCATCGGCGGGGTTTGCAGAAACGTATTGCTCATTATAGCGCTCTCACTTTCGCAAAGTATAATCGCGGCGGCCGCGCCGCAGTCGTTATCGAAAGTATAACGCAAATGCCCGCGCAAGTCAACGCCGCGCGGGCATACTGTGGCCGATATAACTATTCTCCAGTATAAAGCGCCCTGTCCAGCGCAGTCCGCTCATTCGAGCTTTCACTGAACAGGGTTTCGTTTTAGAGTGTGTCTCAAGCGGAACAATCCGCAGACCCAAGTGGATTTTGCGTCAGTTCAAGGAATAAATCCGAAGGCTTAGCAGCGCTAAGTCGAGCCTTGTGACGCAGAAATGGCGCAGCGACGCCCGAAATTGCGTACTCCGGAATTTTTGAGACACACTCTAGTCAGAAAGTGCAGCTATCAAAGCTGCTCAATTCTGCCTGAACAGTCTGACACTACAAATACTTTGCCGCCTCACAGCGCCGCGCGCACGGTGCCGCCGCCCAGGCAATAATCGCCTACATACACGACCGCCGCCTGTCCCGGAGTAACGGCGCGCTGCTTCTGCGCAAAGTCCAGCCGGAAACCGTCGTCAGTAAGCGCAAGGTACGCATCCTGAAGCGGCTGACGATGCCGCAGGCGCACCTTGCATTCCAGCCGCTCGCCCGGCTCGACCGGCGCGTGACCCGCAGCCCAGCTGGGCAGTTCACACTCGGCGGCATCACTGTACAACAGCGGCGAATCCTCGCCCTGCTCAACCAGCAGCACGTTATTTTGCAAGTCCTTGCCTACCACGAACCAGCGCCTGCCGTCACCCGAGCCGCCTATGCCCAGGCCGCGCCGCTGACCCAGCGTGTAGTACATCAGTCCATCGTGATGACCCACGACCTTGCCGTCCAGCGTGCGCATGTCGCCCGGCTGTGCGGGCAGGTATTGCATCAGAAATTTCTTAAAGTTGCGCTCGCCAATGAAGCATACGCCGGTCGAGTCCTTCTTCTGACTGACCGGGATGTTATTTTCGGCGGCGATGCGGCGCAGTTCGGGCTTGGTCATACCGCCTATCGGAAACATCGCGCGCGAAAGCGCGTGCTGACCCAGCATGTACAAAAAGTAAGTCTGATCCTTATTTTCGTCGGCGCTGCGGCGCAGCAGGTATTCGCCGCTGCGCTCCTCCACGCCCGCGTAATGGCCGGTCGCGAGCTTGTCCGCGCCCAGTTGGAGCGCGAAATCCAACAGCGTGCCGAACTTTATCTCTCGATTGCACAGCACGTCCGGATTAGGCGTGCGGCCGCGCCTGTACTCGTCGAGGAAGTACTTGAACACCCTGTCCATGTACTCGCGCGCGAAGTTAACCGAGTAATACGGTATGTCGATCGCGTCGCATATGCGCTGAACGTCCTGCCAGTCCTGCGCGGAGGTGCACACGCCGTCCTCGTCCTGTTCCTCCCAATTTTTCATAAACACGCCGATCACGTCGTAGCCCTGGCGTTTGAGCATAAGCGCCGCCACGGCCGAGTCCACGCCGCCCGACATGCCCACAACAATTCTCTGCGCCATATCAGTCCTCAAACAGCGCCGCGTTCAGACGGCGCTCGCCGGTATCGGGCAATATTGCGATTTCGACCTGTACTGACATACTCATTCTCCTTAAACATTATGCGCAAATGCCGCCGCCCGCATGTGCGGGCCGCGGCCTTGCGTGTTGTGCTAAATGTGTTTAGCGGGCTTATTCACCGTCGCCGGAATCATCGGAATTTTCATCACCATTGCCGTCGTCCTGCGGCGGGAACAATTCATTAAGCAGTCCCTGCTTCTCGTCGTCGCTGATCGCCGAGCTGTCGGTTACTTCGGCCTCGCTGGGCATGTAGCCGATGCCGGTTATCAGCATTTCGCCGTTATCAAGCAGCACGCCTTCCTCAAGCACCTGAGCGACATGCGCGGTCTTGCCATCGCTGCCCAGCACCTCGTCGCCGACGTTGGGGTTGTTGCGTACAACCAGACTGCCCGACTGGCCGTCGTTATAGCCGTTATAGCGATACAGTCCGTCGTCTGTGGCGCTGTAATAGTAGGTGGTGGTTCTGCCGTCGGCGTAGATGGTACGCACCATTACGGTCAGGCCGTCGTCCATGCCTACGGTTAGTATCTGAGTGCCGTCGTTCAGCACGAACTTCTGGTTGCTGTCAGGCATGTACTGACGTGCGGTGTATGCAGACGGTTCGGAGGGTTCTTCGGTCGGCTCCTCAGTAGGCTCCTCGGTGGGTGCTTCCGTCGGTTCCTCAGTGGGTTCCGCGGTCGGCTCCTCGGTGGGCACGTCGGTCGGCTCGGGCGTAGGCTCATCCGTGGGCGCTTCGGTCGCGGGCACATCCGTGGGTATCACGGTGGGCGCGGTCGTGGGCGCTTCGGTTACGGGCACTACGGTTACTTCCGGCGTGGGTATTACGGTCGGCACAACCGTGGGTACGTCGGTCGGTACGGCAGTGGGCACTGCGGTAGGTATATCCGTAGGCACAGCCGTGGGCACGTCAGTCGGAACCGGCGTGGGGATGTCCGTGGGCACCGGAGTAGGCACGTCCGTGGGTACGGGAGTAGGCACTTCGGTGGGTATCACGGTGGGCACGTCGGTCGGTACCGGCGTGGGTATCTGGGTGGGCACCTGCGTGGGTATCTGGGTGGGCACCTGCGTAGGCACGGGAGTGGGAATGCGCGTGGGCGCACCCGTCGGTCTGCGCGTGGGGCGATCTTCCTGATTATTGTTGTCCTTTATCGAGGTATCGTCCATCCACGAGGGGCTGTCGGTCGCGATGGGCCTGAAGCCGGTTGACGGATCGGGTGTAGGCAGATTGTCGCTGGCCTCGGCAGAGGGCGACGGCACAGGCGTTTCGGTCGCTGTCACCTGCGGCAGAAGCGTGGGCAGCGTGTCCGTGCGATCGTCCACCGAGTCGCGCGTAAGCATCCATATACCGATTATCAAAAACAGCGCACAGCCCGCGCCTATCGCAATCATGATTATGCGGTTGCGGCGCTTCTGCTGGTCTTCCTCGTACTCCTGCTCCTCCATTTCCTCCTCGGAAATTTCGTCCTCGGGCACGATGTAATCGCCGTCTTCGCCCTCTGGCGCGTTTTCCGACAGTGCGTCCTCATCCGTCTCAGGCTGATTTTCGTTCTCGGACATAGGCGCGGGCGCGGCGGCGGGCACGGGCGCGGAAGCGCCGTTTCGCAATGCGGCGGCCTGCTGCTTATCCACGGCGGCGTATATGCTGCCGTTGCCCTCGTACAGGCGGCAGCCCAGCCCTTCCATACGCGCGCGCAGTGCCTCCAATCCGTCGGAATAGCTCTGCTCACTGCCGGGCACGGGCGCTACTTCAAGTGTGCGCGCGTCGCGCCTTGCCAGCTTGCGCGGAAAATACTCGTATATACGAATGCGTGCGTTGGTGCGCTGATCCAGCGCGGCATATATGATTGCGTCCTCGGTCTGATTGAGCGCGCGGCCGACGACGTACCGGTCGCCTATCGCCGTGTTGGGCGGCAGGTGGCGCGGATTGGCGGGCTTGTTTTCGTCCCCGCCGCAGTAACGGCAGATGTTGCCGTCATCGGTTTCGCGCATACAATATGTGCAGCGTCGCATGTTTTCACTCCCATTCGTGGTTAAGCCGGCACAGCCGGATTGCTCTTTCGTGATTTTGACGCAGTGTCGTCAAAAAACGTTCCCGCTATTTTTTCGGTAAAGTGCGTTTCCAGTATTATTAATACATGTGCAGTTTTATTTAGAGTGTGTCTCAAGCGGGACAATCCGCAA
>USEE01000061.1 GCA_900553645.1 uncultured Eubacteriales bacterium | reverse complement strand
GTCAAAACCAGCGTAGTCGATCAGCACGGTATCGCCCTTTTCGGCAGCGCGGTCAACCTCGACCTTGCGTGCCGCGTTCTCGCGAGCCTTTTCGATCTCCTTATCCACATCGGCGGGATCGACGGTGGGCTCTACCTTAACCACTTCGATGCCCTTGTAATCGCCCAGCGTTACGTCGGGGGTTACGAATACTTCGCAGGTAAAGATCAGATCCTTGCCGCGCTCAATCTGAGTGAAATCAATCTGAGGACGATCGACGACGTTGAGCTTGTTCTCGTCGACTACCTTATCGTATATCTCGGGGAAAATCTCATCGAAGGCATCCTCGTAAAATACCGCGGGGCCATAGTGGGCCTCGATTACCTTCAGCGGAGCCTTGCCCTTGCGGAATCCGGGGATATTTATGCGCTTTACGTTCTTGCGATAGGCCGCGTCCAGGCCCTCATCAAACTTCGCCGCCTCGATTTCAAAGGAAATCTTGACCTTATTGGACGAGATCTTCTCTACAGTTGCCTTCATGTATGTACATCCTCCCAAATCGACTATAAGCCGCTTATTGTTGCTCACATTCTTTAATTTTACCATACGCGCGGCGGTTTTGCAACAGTTATTCGGATTATCCGCCGTCAGTCGCCGATTCAAAGCGCCCTCTGCCTTAAATCAGCGCACATATCCGCCGCTTTATAAAAGGATGGCTCTACTATTATAAGTCTAAATTGAGGAGAATAAACATGAAAATCGTAATCATTATGCTAAATCGGCGCGCACTTTTAGTCGTCATAGTGCAAGCGAAGCGCTTTTAAGCGCATACCGGTATTTCAGGCGGTGAGACCCTTCCTATTATAAATGCGCTTTGAAACGCCGCACAGTCATTTTGCAAGGCATTAAGTCCTGCCTCCAGTCAGCCCGTTTCTCCATTTGCGCGCGCAAAAACCTTTCAAAGCATTATATGCGTTTGAGCACGACTTTATGAACCGCTCTTAAAATATCCGCTATCCGACAAAAAAGGCATGGCGGTTAAACAAATAAGACATCGCTTCCGCGCGCTTGCCAAGTTCAAAATTGGTCACTACAATAATTGGTAACAAGTCCAATCTTTCGGGGGTACTTTATATATGCGAATCAGGAATTTTGCGGCGCTGACCGTCGCTGCCGCGATGTGCATGAGCGCGGCTGGCGCGCTGGCCGATACGATTACGTTCGAGGGCAGCGTCGCGCCATCTAAAACGTGCGAGGTTTATGCGGACGTGGGCGGCGCAGCGCTGTCGGTGGACGTCGATCCCGGCGAAACGGTTAAGGCAGGCAGTCACATCGTGACCATCAAGACCAGCAAGGTTTACGCCGCGTACGACGGCATGGTTTCGGGCGTGTTTGCTCAGCCCGGCGACGCGGTGCAGGATGCAGTCAGCCGCTACGGCGCGGTGATGTATATCGAGCCGACCGCACGCTATACGATAACCGCCTCAACCGAAAATGCCTATAACAAGGCCGATACCAAGTATGTACACATTGGCGAGAAAGTGTATCTGAGTTGCTATTCCGACGGTGACCACACCGGCGAAGGCCGCGTCACGGCGGTAAACGGCTCTGCTTACACCGTCGAGGTATACGACGGCGAGTTTATCCCCGGCGAGACTGTGAGCATATTCCGCACCGAGCGCCACAAGTCCTCCAGCCGCATAGGCCGGGGCGAGCTTGCGCGCGCTGATTCCATCGCGGTAAGCGCCGCGTCTGGTTCGATAGTCAGCATGGCCGTAAGCGACGGCGACGAGGTAAAGCGCGGCGATCTGCTGTTCGAGACGGTGGACGGCACGTTCGACGGTCTTATCGCAACGGGCAACGCGATAACCGCGCCCGTAGACGGCAGCGTCGCGTCTATAAACGTAACTGCCAGCGCACAGGTCGCCGAGGGCATGGCGGTCGCCACGATATACCCGGCAGGTGCAATGCGTATCGAGGCCGAGGTGGATGAATCCGACCTCAGCTCCATTTCCGTGGGCGACAAGGTATCGATCGAGCTGGACTGGAACCGCGACGAGGACGTTAAGTATGACGGCGTAATCAGCATGATTTCGACCATCGCCGACGCAAACAGCATCGGCAGTGCAAAGTACGTCGTGTACATCGACTTCACGCCCGACGAGAACACGCGCTACGGCATGAACGCGGTCATAAGCACGCTGGACGACGGCGCGGCTGACGACGCGTCAGATTCCGAAAGCTCGTCCGATAACTGACGCACATCCCCTGCCCTGCTTAGCGCCGCCCCGACGATACGGGCGGCGCTTTGACTTTATCGCGCACAACTGGTATAATGATGGAATAACGGCTTAAATGGCGTGATTTTAATGAGTGCTGTTTTGCCGCCGTAAACGGAAAGGCGGTTTCATATTTTGTCTAAGACACTTGTACTGGCCGAAAAGCCGTCGGTTGCGCGCGACATTGCGCGCGTGCTGGGAGTGCGCGGCGCTTCCGGGTCGACGGCAGACGGCTTTATGGAGTCCGACGACTGGATAGTCACATGGGCGCTGGGACACCTTGTGGCGCTGAGCGAACCGGACGCTATCGACCCCAGATATAAGGCGTGGCGCATGGACACACTGCCCATGCTTCCCGACGACATACCCCTGCGCGTTATCGAAAAGACCAAGAAGCAGTTCGGCGTGGTAAAAAAGCTGATGCACCGACGCGACGTGGGCCAGATAGTATGCGCCACCGACTCCGGGCGCGAGGGCGAATTAATCTTCCGATATATATACAAGCAGGCCGAGTGCAAAAAGCCGTTCTCGCGGCTGTGGATTTCGTCGATGACCGACGAGGCCATCAGCGAGGGTTTTGCGCACCTCAGGCCGGGTTCGGACTATGACAACCTTTACGAAAGCGCGCGCTGTCGCTCGGAGGCCGACTGGCTGGTGGGCATGAACGCGTCGCGCGCATACTCGATCAGGTATAACGCGTGGCTGTCGGTGGGACGCGTGCAAACGCCCACGCTGTCGCTTATCTGCGCGCGCGATACTGAAATTTCCGATTTTAAGCCTGAGGATTATTTTGAGGTGCGCGCGCTGTTCGGCGCGTCGGAAGAAGCCGCCATGCAGGCGCAGGCTGTTCAGAACAGTCAACCCCATGCTCAGGCAGAAAGCGCAGCCAGCCCGATCAGCCCCGTCCAAATCGCGGCGCGCATACGCGAGGAAGTCGCCGCGCGCAAGAACTCGCTAGACGCGCGCCCCGGCGAATACACGGGCGTATGGCTGGGCACTGCCGAAAAGAACCCCACGCGCATAAGCGACGAAAGCACCGCGCGCACAATAGCCGACGAGGTGCGCGGCAAGTCCGCCGCCATCGAAAGCGTAACTCGGCAGGATCAGCAGACGTTGCCGCCGCTGCTGTACGACCTGACCAGCTTACAGCGCGACGCAAACCGGCTGATGGGGCTGTCGGCCAAGCAGACGTTGGACGCGGCGCAGGCACTTTACGAGCGGCACAAGCTGATTACCTATCCGCGCACAGACAGCCGACATCTGACGCACGACATGGCCGCGCAATTGCCCGCAGTGATAAGCGCTCTGCCCGCCGAGTACGGCGAACTGGTCAGCCGCCTGCCCGCACTGGACAATATCGGCGCAAATAAGCGCATATTCGACGACAGCAAGGTGTCCGATCACCACGCGCTGCTGCCCACGCGCAAGCAGGCGCACCTGAACATGCTGCCGCCCGCCGAACGCGGCGTATACGACTTGATCGTAAGACGGCTGCTGGCGGCGCTGTACCCGCCCTACAAATTCATCAAGTCGGAGATATTCACGCGCGCCGAATCGCACAAATTTGTCAGCCGCGGCATAGCGCCGGTCGATATGGGCTGGAAAGCGGTTTACAGGGGCGTGGACGAGGACGAGCGCGAACCCGTACTGCCCGATGTGCGCAAGGGCGACGTACGCGTGACGCTTTCGTCACAGGCGCAGGCCAAAAAGACCAAGCCGCCCAAGCCGTACACCGACGCGACGCTGCTTCAGGCGATGGAGAACGCGGGGCGCACAATCGCCGACGAGGAGCTTAAACAGGCCATGAAGGACTCCGGCCTGGGCACACCCGCCACGCGCGCCGCGACGATCGAGCGGTTGATCGAGGTGGGCTACGTCAGCCGCTCGGGCAAGTCACTCAAGACCACGCCCAAGGCGCAAAGCCTGATGAAGATACTGCCCGAGCAATTGCTCTCGGCCGAAACCACCGGCAAATGGGAACGCGCATTGGGCCGCATCGCGCGCGGCGAGGGGCAGATCACCCCGCAGGCGTTTCTGGATTCGATACGGCGCTTTTCCGCATTCATCGTCGAAAACGCCAAGACCAGCCAGACCGGCGTGGAGTTTGAAAAGCAGGACGCGTCGCCCAAGCGCACTCAGCAGCACTACCTTACCGGTGCTAAGTGCCCGCAGTGCGGCGGGCGCATACTGGAAAGCGCACGCGCGTTCGGGTGCGAGCATTGGCGCGAGGGCTGCAAGTTCACGATATGGAAGGACGCGCTTTCCCGGCAGGACGCAAACATGCCCGCGATAACCGCGACCGCTGCAAAGAAGCTCCTGAAAGGCGAAGACGCGGTCGTCGGCAAAAAGCTGGTGCGCATACTGAACGGCCGCCCCTGCATCGTGGGCGATGCGCCGCCCAAGCCGCCGCTGCCCGCATCTTCCCGCTCGAAGGGTTAAGTTCAGGTACATATCGAAGTTTGCGCCGCCTGTTCCTGCAAAATTGCGGCTTTGCGCTGCTGATTACGGCAAATTTATGAATAAACGCATTCGTGCTTTACAACTTGCACTGAAAAGTTGTATAGTATAGTAAAGGGCAACTCGATAAACGGAGGTAGCTTTATGTATTCTCAAAACGACGCAACAGTAAACGACGCGCGCATTAAAAAGATAGTGTGCGTGCTCGTAATAGCGCTGATTTTGGGCATAGTCGCGCTCGTTCCCACGCTGATGTACCGCATCCAATGGGCGACCGATCTGGTGTCCTGCCTGTTCGGCGCGTTTATAATATTTTTCTGGAGTCTCAAGCTGACGCCGCTGATTTACTACCGCAAGTTCCTGCGCGAAATGAATAACGGCATGACGCACGAGATGGTGGCCGAATTCGTGGGCATATCGCCCGATCTCGCCACGCACGACGGCGTGAGCGCGCATGTGTTCGAGATGAGCGAAGGCCCCAAGGAAAAGGGCGAGGATCTGCGCACGTTCTACTGGGACGCGTCCAAGCCCCTGCCCGAGATAAAGCCGGGCGAAATGCTGCGCGTAACGTCGCACGGCGGATTCGTGATCGGCTGGCAGAGAGTTTAATCGGAGAGTGAACGATTTATGCACATTGCCGTATGCGTGACCGGCCAGAGTACCTGCGAGCGGCTGATACACGAGGGTGCGGCGCTTAGGCGCGGGGATGAGGACGAGCTGTATGTGCTGCACGTCGCCAAAAAGGGCGCGCAGCTGCTGGGCGATCAGAGCGAAGCCGACGCGCTGGAGTACCTTTTCAAGATAAGCCATCAGTACGGCGCGAACATGGTAATGCTGCGCGCCGACAACACCGCCGACGCGATAATCAGGTTCGTACAGAAAAACGACGTAAGCACGCTGCTGCTGGGGCGCGCGGGCAAGCCGCGCGAATGGGATCTGGCGGCCGAGCTGAAGCTGCGCCTGCCCGGCATTGATATACGCACCGTATGGGCCGAATGACGTCCCACCCGTATCATAATCAGGACTTTTATACCCCAACCGGCGGCTTTGACGTCTGCGCCGGTTGGGGTATTATCATGCGGGGCGGAATGCCGCCGAGCCGCACTGCGGCATGGTAAAACGCTTTTCTATTTTACTACCGACTTGTAATAGTCGCCGAAGTTGGCCAACGCGTCTATGATAGGCAGCATTTCCCGGCCAAGCGCCGTCAGGCCGTACTCTACGCGCGGCGGCACATCGCCGTAATCGCGCCGGTAGGCAAGCCCGTCGTCGATCATCTGCCTCAGGCTGTCGCTAAGCACCTTTTGCGACACGCCGTCCAGATCCCGCTGCAATTCGTTAAACCGCCACGGGCGCGATTTTAAATTGCGCAGTATCAGCAATTTCCACTTTCCGCCGATCAGCGATACAGCGGTCGCCACCGGGCATTCCGGCAGTTCGGCCCTGGTCTTCATAATCAAACACCCCCCAGGTGAAGTATAGCACATTCCTTTTTTTCTGTACAGTTACAAAAAGGTGCGTACTTGTTTTTGCGCGCGCCGGCATGTAAACTATATACAAGCAAGCCGCCTTGCGAATAATCTTGGGAGGTACAATCATGAATTACACTAAAATCAACGTCGGAAACGAAGCGCGCGCCGAGCTGCACGATAAATTGGCGCTGACAGGTGCGGAGGTAAGCATAAACACGCTCCCCGCCGGCACAGGCGTTCCGTTTGTACACGCGCATAAGAACAACGAGGAGATCTACGGCATAATCGCGGGCAGGGGCAAGGCCGTTATCGACGGCGAAGAGGTCTGTCTTAGCGCGGGCGACTGGCTTAAGGTCGCGCCCGCCGCAAAGCGCCAGTTTTCCGCAGCCGCCGACGCGGGAATCACCTATATTTGTATTCAGGTAAGGCAAAATTCGCTCGATGGCTTTACCGCAGGCGACGCCGTTATGTGCTGAGCCGAGGCGATAGGCTTAACTGCGGCATGGGATTTTTCCCGCGCCGCAGTTTTTTGCGCAAAAAACTCCTGACGCACAGCAATTTCTTCCATTCATATATGCGCGCGCGTGCTATAGCAATAAGCGGCTCCGCGCCGTTTCAGGAGGGGTTTTGTTATGGTAGATTTCCGTGTAATAGCCGACGCGCTTAAAATGGGTTCAGCGCCCAAGGTAAAGAAGATGGTCGCGGCCGCGCTGGAGGAGGGCGCAGCCCCGGTAGATATTCTGAACAACTCGCTGGTTGTGGGTATGAGCGAGATCGGCACGCTGTTTAAGAACAACGAGGTATACGTGCCCGAGGTGCTAATCGCCGCGCGCGATGAAGGCGGGCATGGACATAATAAAGCCGCTTATGATAGCCGACCATGTGGAGATGGTGGGCAAGGTCGCAATCGGCACGGTAAAGGGCGACCTGCACGACATAGGCAAAAACCTCGTCGCGATGATGCTGGAGGGCTCGGGCTTTCAGGTGATCAACCTGGGCACAGACGTCGCGCCCGCTGGGCTCGATTGAAAGTTCGAGAGGGCTGCGGCCCTCTCGAGCTCTCCATGGCTTTTTTGACAGTCTGTGCTCCGCTCAATTTGCGGAGCTTTTTATGTGCCTTCGCGCGCCCGCTGCCTATGCGATATGCTCCCCGGCTGCTCCAATGCACTGTAAAGCGATTTGCCAACATTCGGCGAAGTTATGCTTAACAGGTTAAATTTGCGTAATTTACCGTAGTGTAACTCAGCAACGCACATTGCTGTACTTCTGTAACTTATCAGCATTTACTTGCATTTTTCAAAAAGAGAAAAATGCAAGCATACTACTCAAATCAGTACCTCTAGTTTTATTGATATACCCCATCAGTATTTAATGTGGGTTATTATCACTCATTTAACATAC
>USEE01000060.1 GCA_900553645.1 uncultured Eubacteriales bacterium | reverse complement strand
CCGCAGCTCTCCTGCCCGCGGTGCTGAAGCGAAAACAGACCGTAATATACCATCGGCGCAACATTGCGCCCCTCGGTATCGTATACGCCGAATACGCCGCATTCCTCGTGAATGTTGTCAAATATGTCAGGCATTATTAGTGACTCCTTCTAATAAATACGCGGCGCGAACCGGCCGTAAACTGGCTTCGGCGCGCGCCGCAATAAACGATGTATTACTTGTCCAGACCCATGCGGTGATATACCTCGCCGTAAGCGTCCTCAACACCGCCCATGTCGCGGCGGAAACGATCCTTGTCCAGCTTCTCGTGGGTGTGTACATCCCACAGACGGCACGTGTCGGGCGAAATCTCGTCAGCCAGTATTACCTCGCCGTCGAACAGACCAAACTCCAGCTTGTAGTCAACCAAGATCAAATCGCGCTTGAGGAAGTAGTCCTTCAACAGCTCGTTAACGCGCATAGCCATCTTCTTGATGGTTTCAATCTGCTCGGGAGTAGCCAGACGCAGCGCCAATGCCTGAGAAGTGTTTATCATAGGATCGTGCAGATCGTCGTTTTTGTAGGAAAACTCCAACGTGGGATTGGCCAGCTCGGTGCCCTCGGCTACGCCGAAACGCTTGGAGAAGCTGCCCGCCGCAATATTGCGCACGATTACTTCCAGCGGTACGATCTTCACATGCTTTACTTCCGTGCGGCGATCGTCGATTTCCTCAACAAAGTGCGTGGGTACGCCGTTGTCCGCCAGATACTTAAACAGCAGGTTGCTCATGCGGTTGTTTACAACGCCCTTGCCGGCGATGGTGCCCCTCTTCAGTCCGTCGAGCGCGGTGGCGTCGTCCTTGTATGCAACAACTACCATCTTGGGATCGTCGGTCGCGTATACGCGCTTGGCCTTGCCTTCGTAAAGCTGTTCACGAATTTCCATTTTGCAATACCTCCAATGTTCAATCCACGCTCACCGGCGGCTTTTCCGTCGGCGGACTTAAATCCATTTCACGCATAAAGCATACATCGTTTTTGCCACCTCGTCAAGCAATCAATGCGAAAAAATCGAATGTTTTATCCAGACTTAAAGTAAACATTCGCTTTTCGCCGCGAGCAGACGTATGTAAACCAATTGGTTAGCGCATACCTTCGTTAATTCACGTAAATTGCGTTGCACGCGCGCTCTAAATGGAGTACACTAATCATGTGATCGGGCTTAATGCCCGGCGTAAGGTTCGTTGTTTTGCAAATACGCTTTACGGAGGACGATATAATGCACGAGGTATATGAAAATCCGCTTACGACGCGCTACGCCAGCCGCGCCATGCAGGAAATATTTTCTCAGGATACGCGCACAAAGACCTGGCGCAAGCTCTGGGTCGCGCTGGCCGAAAGCGAAATGGAGCTGGGTCTGCCGGTAACTCAGGCGCAGGTGAACGAGCTGCGCGCGCATATCGACGACATAGATTACGAGGCTGAGGCGCGCAAGGAACGCGAAATCCGCCACGACGTAATGGCGCACGTATATGCCTACGGCCTGGTATGCCCGAACGCTAAGGGCATAATCCATCTGGGCGCGACCAGCTGCTATGTCACCGACAACGCCGACGTGCTGATCTACCGCGACGCGCTCAGGCTGGTTCGCAGCAAGGTGGTCGAGGTTCTGCGCCGTCTGCGCAAGTTCGCGCTGGAGTATAAGTCCATGCCTACGCTGGGCCTTACCCATCTGCAGCCCGCCCAGCTCGTCACCGTGGGCAAGCGCGCCTGCCTGTGGATGCAGGATCTTCTGATGGACCTTGAGGACATCGACCATACCCTCGACACCATGCGGCTGCTGGGCAATAAGGGCACTACCGGCACCCAGGCCAGCTTCCTTGAACTGATGGACGGCGATGGCGCCAAGGTGGTCGATCTGGAAAAGCGCATTGCCCATAAGATGGGCATGGATAAGGTGTTCGCGGTCAGCGGCCAGACCTATCCGCGCAAGCTGGACTTCCGCATAATGAGCGCGCTGTCCGCGGTTGCGCAGAGCGCGTATAAGTTCGCGCAGGATCTGCGCCTGCTGCAGAGCTATCGCGAGATAGAGGAGCCGTTCGAGAAGAATCAGGTGGGTTCCTCCGCGATGGCGTACAAGCGCAACCCCATGCGTTCCGAGCGCATGTGCTCGCTCAGCCGCCACGTAATGGCCCTCAACCAGGACGCGGCGATGACCGCCTCCACCCAGTGGTTCGAGCGCACGCTGGACGACAGTGCGGTGCGCCGCATATGCCTGCCCGAGGCGTTCATGGCTGTGGACGCGGTGCTGGAGCTGTATTGCAACGTGACCGACGGTATGGTGGTTTACCCGCGCGTAATCGCGCGCCGCGTGGATGAAAACCTGCCATTCATGGCTACCGAAAACATACTTATGGAGGCGGTTAAGCACGGCGGCGACCGTCAGGCCGTGCACGAGCGCATCCGTCAGCATTCTCAGGCCGCCGCGCGCCGCGTAAAGGAGGATGGTCTGGACAACGACCTGATTGCGCGCATGGCCGACGATCCCGAGATACCGGTAAGCCGCGAGGAAATCATGGCTACGCTAAAGGCCGAAAACTTCATCGGCCGCTGCCCGGCGCAGGTGTACGAGTTCGTGACCGGCTGCATCGACCCGGTAATCGAGTCCGCGGGCGATGTAGAAATGGAAGGCGTTAAGGTCTGATTTGTCGATTGGACATAAATGTCAATGCCTGCTATCGATAGGTAAATAACAATGCCGCGCTTCCTGCCTTAGAATATATGTTCTAGGCGGGGAAGCGCGGCATTTCTTTTTAAGGCAGAGGCGGTACTTGGCGCATCGCCTAAAACTTGTACAAGCCGCAATTGCTGGCGACGCTTTGCCATTTAAGCATACAAATCCTGTCTTAGCGATTTTAACCCCGTGTATTTCCACTTGTAAGAAAAGTCCACTTGAACATGTGTATAGTTCTGAATGAGCTACACTCCGGGAAGCTTCGGCATATAAAGTCAACCAAACAAAAAATCCCCCTCAGCCGCAGTATTAAGCGGCCGAAGGGGATTGCATCCGAAAAAACATTAGCTTTAATAAGTATAACGATTTTTGAATGTGCCCTGCGACGTGATTTTTACCGTACAGGTGATAAAATTTGCGCGCTTACAGCGTCGTGGGATTTACGAACATGCCGGGATTCTGCTGCTGTTGCTGCAACTGGCGCTGCTTGCGCAGCTGCTGGCACGCCGGGCAATAGCCGAACAGCTCCAGGTTGTGCGAGGTAATTTCATAGCCGGTCTCCTCGACGATGGACTGCTCCAGCTGATTTACCGGGCACATGGGCAGCTGAATGCTCTTTTTGCACTCCAGGCAGATCAGGTAGTGATGGTGCACCGCCTGTACAGCTTCGTAGCGCGCAGTGCCGTCGGGATACATAATGCGCTGTACCGATTCCTGAGCCATCAGCTGTTCCAGATTGCGGTATACGGTAGTAAGAGCCATAGTGGGGCAGGCCTGACGCGCGCTCTTGAGCAGCTGCTCGGCACTCATGGGCGTGCTCGCACTTACGAGCAGACCCCACAGTATACGCTTTTGACGGGTTTGACGTTGAGCCGGGGCAGGAGTATTATTCACAGTGGACACTTCCTTTGGCGAGTAATAATTACAAAAACAGAACTTCCATTTTTTCAGTCTCGGCCCTTGCAAAGGCACGGTCGAACATCTGAATATATTATGCGCGATGAATATTAATTCTTCAACGCCCGCCGAATAGTTCTACAATGAATTAACCATTACGTCAAAAATGCAGATTCTGCATAAATTACGCCACGATTAAGCCATATGTTACAATGCACGCCTGTATCGCCGTCAGCCAAAGCCCCCGGCATATGCACCGCGCGAATATTGCCACTCAGTTGGCCGCGCCGCCCGGAGCGTTCCGGGATTCATCCGCATCCTTATTATACTTTACTGCAAGTATCTTTTTGGCGTACATTTGGTTGCATGTGATTTAATTATCTGTTGAATGAATGTAATTTGATAAAGCCGTGACGGCATGTGATAAAGTTACCGCCAATGCTACTAAAAAGCGACGCGTACGGAAAACAGAAAATTTATGCGGATAGAAATAACGCCAAGAATCTAAGAGAAATTGATAGACGGCGCAAACGCGATACATATACTTACTGTTCATTTTCTAAATGGCGGAGACGTGATATGCTTTATCACTTTAGCCATAGGAAGTATGAAGCCACAAAAAACGCCCCGGGTCACTTAGACCCGGAGCATATTGCAATCATGTTGTCGGCCGGTTCAGCCCGCAACAGGCGCACTGCTTGCGGCGGGTGCGGCGGTCGCCGCCGCAGTCGGCTCGGCGGTAGGCGCTTCGGTGGGCACTTCGGTCGGCTCGGCCGTAGGCGCGGCGGTAACAATGGCCGTGGGGCGCGGCGTGGCCTCGGGGTCAACCGTGGGAGTGGGGGCATAGGTCGCGCCCGGCTCCAGCGTGGGGAATTCGTACAGCGTATACGAATTGTCGTCGGTGCAGATAGTGCCGTCCTGATTGAACAGTATCTGCATCAGCGTGCCGCTTTCGTCGGTCCAGCGCATCAGGCGGTTCACGGTCACGGGCGATTCGTCGCGGTTGATGCGCGCCAGTATCTCCAGACCCTCGCAGCCCATCATCTCGACTATCTGGGTGTAGTCCATGTTCTTTTCCAGCAGGTGTACGTTATCAAAGTTGGCGCCCTCGGTCAAAAGCGCGAACGTGCGCGGATCGTCGGCGCTTATCGCCTTGCCCACGATCTGACCGTCGGATACCGCCACCTGGGTGTATATGCCACCTCGCTCCCATACCAGCGTGGTGCCGGTGCTGTTTTCCATCGAGACTTCCTCGCGCACGGCGGGGCCGAGTTTGGCCTCCAGTTCGGCAATGGTCATGTTGAAATCTATCTGATTATACAGTTCATACAGCTCGTCGCGGCTCGTTACCTGCGTGCTTTCCATCGGCGGCAGTGCCGTCGGGGCAGGCTCGCTGTCGGATATGCAGCCGGACAGCGCAAGCAGTGCGACCAGCATGAGGGAAAATATCGCTTTTTTCATAACCGGAAAACATCCTCTCTTCACAACATACTCATATATTGTACCTCATTACGGCCGATGTTGCAATCACTTAACGTTGACAAAATAGTGAACAATGCGCCAAAGTATCTGCTCATTTTCATTGCGGCGCGCGTTTTATATCGCGCTCGGCAGGAAAATCGGCGCGTGCGTTGAATATAACATTTAAGTAAGGCAGCGGTCGAAGCTGCCGGTGCGCCGCGGGTGCGGTTTTAGACTCTTAGAACATATCAATCACAGACCATTGAAAGGCAAGGGATATTAGACATGCTGACTTCATCTGATATAGCCTCCATGATAGACCATTCCATGCTGCAGCCGTACCTGACTGATTACGAAATTTCCAGCGGCTGTGAGACTGCGATCAAGTACCACACCGCGTCGGTGTGCGCGCGCCCCGCCGATATGCCCACCGTGGTGCGGCGGCTGGAGGGCACGGGCATACCTGCGTGTACGGTAATCGGCTTTCCGCACGGCTCGGTAAGGCCGGACGTGAAGCTGTTCGAATCCAAACGCGCACTGGACGATGGCGCGCGCGAGCTGGACATGGTGATAAACATAGGCCGCCTGCGCGCGGGCGACGCGGCATATGTTGAGGATGAAATCGCTGCGATAGTGGCTGCCGCGCACGATAGCGAAGCCATCGTCAAGGTCATACTGGAAAACTGCTACCTGACGTTTGACGAAATCGCGCTGACCTGTGCGATATGCAGCCGCGCGGGCGCGGACTTTGTAAAGACCTCGACCGGCTATGGCAAGTACGGTGCGAAGCTGCGTGACCTGGTGCTGATGAAAAAGTCCATAACGCCTGGAATGAAGGTCAAGGCCGCGGGCGGCATACGCACGCTGGACACGGCGCTGCTGTGCCGGTTTGCGGGCAGCTCCCGCTGCGGCGCGTCCGCCACAGAGGAGATCATGCGCGAGGCCATGCGCCGCGAGGCCGAGGGCACGCTGTGCGAAAAGACTCAGGCCGAGTTCGACGCCGCGCTCGCCGCTGAAACCTATTGATTAAGGCAAAGTACACGCCGCCGTCCGTCTTGCGATGGGCGGCGGTTTGCTTTTAAGGCGGGATCAAGTACACTGCTGTACAGCCCTGACGGAAACGTAAGGCATAGCGTCAATCGCCGCCCTGTGCACATACTCGGCCGCCGCGCCGTCCATGTGCGCCGCTGCAAGCCGCGCCGCGGCTTCTGCCTGACCTAGCGAATATTCAGATCCGTGTTCACTCAGCACAAGCGGCGCTTTCCGCTTAAGCAGTCGAATCAGCATGTCCTCAAGCGCGACACTGAATATGTTGTAAATCAGTTCGCGTGGGCTGGCAAATCGTGCGTTTAGCAGTCCGTTCAACTCGTCCTTATCCACCTCCTGAAGCCACAGGTTTTCATACGTCAGCCGCCGTAGATATTCCTCAATATAATCCAGCCCGCACACGTTCTCGCCGATTGGCAGGCACAGCGGGTAATCGATGTCGCCCGGCGTTTCATGCGCGCCGAAGTACACGTCATGCCGCGCAAAGAACGCATCCAGCCCCGCGCCCAGCGTGTGCTCCAGCGCGGTATTGCGCACATCGGGCTTAGTTTCCCGGGCAAACGCAAGCAGTCCGCGCGCCCTATCCAGCCGCTCGTTCAGCGCCGCAATTCCTGCATCGAAGCATTCGCGCGCCGAAACCGCGTCAATACGCAGGTCTGTACGGGCTGTAATTTGATTAAGGCGGCCAGCCAGTCCCGCGCGCAGTACGTATTCGGTCGAGCGCATAACCTCGTGCGCCTGCTCCGTGCGTATGGACGACGTGTCGTATCCGCAGAACTGCTCCAGCCGCTCACGAATTAACTCACGCAGTCCGCTGAGGTTCGCAATGTCGGCATCGCACATGCCTCATCACTCCCTTCGCGCCGCACGCAGTATTTCAGCAAAGCCCGCATCGGCGGTCTGCTGCCAGTCGCCCTCGCAGTCGTTAAAGTACCCGGTCAGCGCGTCTATAAGCTCATCGTCGGTTATTTCGTCCTCGCAGTCGTTTTTGTACGAATAGAATAACTCCATGAACTCCTCAAGCGCGTCCGCGAACCCGTGCGCATCGATAAACGGCGAATCGCACAGTGCGTATACGATCTGAGGCAGAATGCCTGCGCCCAGCTCAATCCGATCGGCCTCGCGCAAAAGCCTTTCGCGCGCACGGTAAAGCTGCTTAATGTCGGCAGGGGACAGTGCCTTGCCATGCCGCTCGGCCAGTGCGCACATGCGCGCGCTCACTTCATTAGCAAGCGCGGTTTCATTGTCTGCGAGCATTATCGCCCTCAGTTCAGCATCGTATTTATCCATCAGGCTTCACCTCCTGCGGATATGATAGCACGCGCGCGGTTTATTAAAAGACTTGACTTTTGGTCAAAAATATGGTAATATATAAGCATGATAAATGGTTGAAATATCGAAAATTAACATTTGTATAGGGCATTTTGATGAGTCGGGGATTGCTCCTTGCTGTAATGTGGGCAGGGGAGCGATTCTTTTTTATAGCCAGGATTCGATGCGGCATGGGTATGAATGGAACGGAAAGAGCCTTGCCTTACATTAGAGTGTGTCTCAAAAATTCCGGAGTACGCAATTTCGGGCGTCGCTGCGCCAT
>USEE01000059.1 GCA_900553645.1 uncultured Eubacteriales bacterium | reverse complement strand
ACTATGTGCTTTACTATGGATAGGCCCAGACCCGTGCCGCCGCTTTTGCGGGAACGGGACGGGTCTACTCGGTAGAAGCGCTCGAATACTCGCAATTGCGATTGCTCGTCTATGCCTATGCCGTTGTCCGAGACTTCTATTAGGCCGTCCGCTACGTGTAGCTTTACCCAGCCGCCCTCTACGCCGTAGCGGATTGCGTTGTCCACTAGGTTGTAAATCAGCGTCCAGATCTCGCGCGGCGCTCCTTGCATTTTGCCTGAGCCGCTTTGCTCGATTGTTATGTGACGCGCCGAGGCTAATTGGTCAAGCGATTCCTTTACCTCGCGCGACATCTGGCCTAAATCAATTACTTCCTCTGCCGCGTGCGTGTCGTCCTCCAGCCGCGATAGGTAGAGTATGTCGTTGATTACGCCTAACATGCGGTCGCTCTCGGTCGCTATGCGATTTAGGTATTCGCGCTGCTTTTCCGGATCGGTTACACAGCCCACGCTCATCAGTTCCGCAAAGCCCTTGATCGACGTGAGCGGCGACTTTAATTCGTGCGACGCGTTGGCCACAAAGTCCGTGCGCATACGCTCCGTGCGGCGTACCTCGTTCATGTCCGTTTGTAGCTTCTCTATGCGGCACGCCACGCCCTGAAGTACCGGCTGAAGCTCCTCAAATGTGTCCACGCTCAGCGGCCGGCCGCTGACCAGCATGTCGTCCAATGCCTGTATCGCCTGAGTGAACTTCGCCGAAAAGTGACTGGCAAATATCGCCGTGCCCATGCATAGCAGTACCGCCAGCACTATCATTATCGGCAGCATGTCGTATAATACCGCATAGGCGGACTGACTCAGCGTGCTCAGGCGCAGTACGCAGTCCCCGATGCGCCGCGCACAGTATATCCTGCTGGAGCCCACGCTCTCGCTGGTGCGCTGCGCATAGCCCGTCTTGCCCTCCAGCGCCTTTTTGAATTCCTCGCGGTGCGCGTGGTTCTCTATCGTGCCCGACGCTTCCGAATCGTATATTACGCTGCCGTCCAGACCGATAAGCGTCGCGCGCACGCCCGACTGCGCCGCGCTTATGGCGAGCTGCTGCTCGTCTTCAACGCCATCTGAATACAGCGACTCGGCCATGTCCATCATGGACGTGAGCTTGCTGCGCGCCGCCTCGATCGACGCGCCCGCAAACGCCGCCACACTGCCTGCCAGCATGACCAGCACTATCACAAGCGCCGTGCATTCAAATGCGCGGCGCAGATATTTTTTCATGCGTCATCACCCTTGCTTAGCTTGTAGCCGTAGCCGCGCACCGTCTGTATGTAGCGCGGCCGCTCGGCACTGTCGCCCAGCTTCTGCCGGAGCGAATGTACGTGGAAGTCCACCGTGCGCGTGGTGTCGCCCTCAAAATTGTAGCCCCATACCTGAGTAAGCAGCTGGTCGCGGCTCAGGACTAACCCGGCGTTTTTGTACATGTACTCCAGCAGCTCAAATTCCTTGAACGTCAGCTTGACCTCCTTGCCGCCGCGCCGTACCTCGCGCCGGCCAAAGTCGATCTCGTTGTCGCCCAGGCGCACCGCGCCCGCCGCCGCGGGGACGCGCCTGAGCGCCGTCTTGACCCGCGCCTGCAATTCCAGTACGCCGAAGGGCTTGGTTATGTAGTCCTCCGCGCCCATCTCAAGACCGCGCACCTTGTCCAGCTCCTCGCCCTTGGCCGACAGTATTATGCACGGAATCGCCGACGTGCTGGGGCGCGCCTTCCACTCAGACAGCAGCTGCAGCCCGTCCTTGCCCGGCAGCATTATGTCGAGCAGCAGCAGATCCGGCGTTTCGCCCGCGCTTACCAGCTTTTCCAGCGCCTCGCCCGATTCCATAGTGCGCACTTCGTGCCCCGCCGCGCTCAGTACCGCCGCGATGAGCGCGGATATGCTCTCGTCATCCTCAACCACGTAAATCCTGGACATATTGCCTCCTTTGTAATATGCCGTGCGCGCTTACAGTATCCGCTGATGCTTGTGCATACCGGTCACTAAAAACTCCACCCACTCGGCAATGTTCTGCGCATGGTCGCCTATGCGCTCAAGGTACTTGGCTATCATGAAAAAGTCCAGCCACAGCGCCGCTTCGTCCGGCTTTTGCGTTATGCGCCCGGTCAGCTCGCTGCGCGCCATGGTGAACAGCCGGTCTATCTCGCTGTCCGCATCGCTTACCGCGCGCGCCAGCTCCAGATCGCGCCCTATGAACGCGTCCATGGCCTTCGATACCATTATAACGCATTTATCGGCCATGGTATAGAGTATATCCGGCCCTTTTTCGCCCGTGGGTATGTGGGTGAGTATTTCGGATATGTCCGCGCCCTGATCGCTGATGCGCTCCATGTCGGTTATCATTTTAAGCGCCGTCGATATTGTGCGCAGGTCGCCCGCCACCGGCTGTTCGCTGAGTAGTATCCGCATACTCTGCCGCTCTATCGTCAATTCCAGCTCGTTGGCCACATGGTCGTTTTCGTATATGCTGCGCGCCAGCTCCCGGTCGCCGGTGCGCAGCGCCTTCATCGCGTCGTTTATCACGTTTACCACGAATTTGCTCATCTTGAGCATCTCTGCTTCCAGCTCGCTCATCTCGCGCTCGAATTTATTGCGCATGGGATTGCCTCCTTTTATTTTAAGTCGGAAGGACAGGCCGTGATTCATGCCTGCCCTTAAAATAACCCAATCAGCCGAAACGTCCGGTTATATAGTCCTCCGTGCGCTTGTCGGCGGGATGCGCGAATATGTCCAGCGTGGGCGCGCATTCCACCATCTCGCCGTGCAGGAAGAACGCCGTCTGGTCGCTTATACGCGCGGCCTGCTGCATGTTGTGCGTGACTATAACTATTGTGTACTGACCCTTGAGCTCGTTTATCAGGTCTTCTATGCGGCTGGTCGAGATGGGGCCCAGGGCCGAAGTGGGTTCGTCCATCAGCAGAACTTCCGGCTCCACCGCCAGGGCCCGGGCGATGCACAGCCGCTGCTGCTGACCGCCGGAAAGGCCCAGCGCGCTTTTTTTCAGCCGGTCTTTCAGTTCGTCCCAGATGGCGGCGTTGCGCAGGCTCTTTTCCACGATTTCATCCAGCTGGGACTTTTTCTTGATACCGTGGGTGCGCGGGCCAAAGGCGATGTTGTCATAGACGCTCATGGGGAAGGGATTGGGCTTTTGGAACACCATGCCCACGCGGCGGCGAAGGTCGTTCACGTCGATATTGCCGTATATGTCCACGCCGTCCAGCGCCGCCCTGCCCGTGATTTTGACGCCCGGCACCAGATCGTTCATGCGGTTGAGCGACTTCAGCAGCGTGCTCTTACCGCAGCCCGACGGCCCTATCAGCGCGGAGACCTCGTGCTCAGGCATACCGATGTTTATGTTCTTCAGCGCGTGAAAGTCGCCGTAGTACAAATTAAAGTCCTTCACATCAATTTTCATTTATCTTGCCTGCCCTTCTCTCCATCCAGCTCGCAAACAGGTTTATGCCCACCACCAGTATCAGCAGCACCACGCCCGACGCAAACGCCGTCTCGCGCCCGGTCATGCCGCCGTCGCGCGTGTTTATGTACATGTGCACTGCCAGCGTGCGCGACGAGCTGAGCAGGTTCGCGGGCATCTGCGCCACCGAACCCATTGTGAACAGCAGCGCCGCCGTCTCGCCCACTATGCGCCCCGTGGCCAGTATGAACGACGATATTATGCCCTTCATGGCGCTGGGCAGCACTATGCGCATTATCGTGCGCAGCTTGCCCGCGCCCAGCGCCAGGCTCCCCTCGCGGTACATGTCGTTTACAGACAGTATCGCTTCCTCGCTGGTGCGGATTATCGTAGGCAGCACCATTATCGATATGGTAAGCACGCCGCATATCACCGAGTAGCCCAGCCCCAGCGCCGTGCCGAAAAACAGCGCGCCGAACAGGCCGTATATTATGGAAGGTATGCCGCTGAGCGTCTCGGTCGCGAGGCGTATCGCGCTGACGAGCGGGCTTTTGCGGCGCGCGTATTCGCACAGGTATATCGCGCAGCCCACGCCCAGCGGCCCCGCGATCAGTATCGACAGCGCCGCCAGCTCCAGCGTGGACACTATCGCAAAGCCCATCGACGGGTTGTCCGCCGAGTATGCGCCAAACAGCAGGTTCCAGCTAATGTGCGGTATGCCGTTTATACATATATAGGCGACTATCGTAAGCAGACTGCCCACCGTTATAGCTATCGCGATATAGCACAGTCACCTGAGCAGCGCGGACTTAATCCCGCGCCTGCGCCTGAATGCCTGAATATGGCTTTCGGAGTTTAGCATCGATTGAGCGTTCATTTAGCCGCGCCTCCCTTTAACGGCGTTTCCTTCCTCTCGGCGGTAATCAGCCCCAGCACCGCGTTGAGCAGCAGTATGAACACGAACAGCACCGCGCCCGTTGCGATAAGCGCGTCGTAATGCAGCCCCTCGGCATAGCCCATCTCGCTGACTATGTTCACGGTCAGCGTGCGCACCGATTTGAATATCGTGGCGGGCAGTATGTTGCTGTTGCCCGCGACCATACCCACGGCGATGGTTTCGCCAATCGCGCGGCCCATGCCCAGCACTATCGACGTGACTATGCCGCGCCGCGCGGCGGGCACCAGCACGCGGAACACCGCCTCCTCCTTAGTCGCGCCCAGCGCCGCCGCGCCCTCGTAATAACTGCCCGGCAGCGCGCGCAGTGCGTTTTCGCTTATCGTGATTATCGTGGGCAGAATCATGAGCGCCAGCACCACCGACGCGGCCAAGACGCTATTGCCATTGCCGGGGCAGTGGTTGGCGATAAACGGCACCACTATCATCATGCCGAAAAAGCCGTATATTATGGAAGGTATGCCCGATAGCAGCTTCACGCACTGGTTAAGCGCCGCGTATAGCTTCTTTGGGCAGAAGTAAGCCATGAATATCGCCGCGCCCAGTCCCGCCGGCACGCCCAGTATGAGCGCGCCGCCCGATACGTACAGACTGCCGATTATCATGTAGAATATGCCGAACTTCTGCGGGTCGTTATTGGGCTTCCACGCCGTACCGCTCAGGAAGTTCCACAGTCCGATCTGGCTGATGGCGGGCCATGCGCCCCTGAATATGAACACGCATATGCACCCCACCGCCGCAAGCGATACCAGCGACGTTATGAAAAACCCCGCCCGCGCCGCGTTTTCCTTTGCGCGCGCGCTGCCTGCACTCTGTTTCACCGAATCATCTCCTCATTATCCGGTCGTTTCTTCACTTTCTCATTGCTACGCCGTTATTGTATTCTCACGCGATTTGCGGTTTGATTGGCATGTGTAAGACGTGGGTAAGCCGACAGGGACTTAAAAAAATATGATATGACGCGCGAAATCCGACTTTCGTTGCGCCGAAGCTCATGTATTATGTTGTATAGGCGTTAAACATCGTCTGTATAGTGCTAAATATTGCGTATGCGCTTGATTTCGTCATAGATTCGTAATAAAATGATATCTGTACGAAAGATATGCGCGCCCAAGCTGCGCGCCTTACCATAAACACCGACAATACTTGGGAGGCAATTGCGAAATGAATACTATAAAATGCGGCAGGCGGATAAAGAATATTACGGCGCTGGTACTGGCGGCCGTGATGTCGGTGGGCATGGCAGGCCCGCTTCCCGCGGCTGCATCGGGCGATACGTACACCGTAAACGTATCGTCGGTCAATATACGTTCATCCGCGTCTACCGACGCCAAGGTAATCACGCGCGCCAGCCGGGGCGAAAATGTGGAAGTGACCGGCACGAGCGGCGACTGGTACAAGGTAAAGTACAAGGGCGACACCGGCTACATACGCAAGGACATGCTGGTTGAGGGCACCTCGGCGACGTCCAGCAGCTCCTCGCCCACGGCAAAGGTAACGGGCAGCTCGGTCAACATCCGCAAGTCCGCGTCCACGGGCGCGGCGGTACTCAAGCGCGTTGAGAAGGGCACGGTGCTCGAGGCGGTATCGATCTCGGACGGCTGGGTAAAGGTCAAGTACTCGGGCGTGACCGGCTATGTGAGCGCGGACTACGTAAAGGTATCCGGTCTTAGTTCTTCCTCGGGCAGTTCGGAGACGCTCAAGGAGATGGACTCCAAGGGCGCGATCAACGCCAGCGAGGTAAATGTACGCGAGGGCGCGGGCACTTCCTCAAGCAAGATGTATTCCCTGTCCAAGGGCGCGTCGGTTGACGTGACGGGCATAAAGGGCGACTGGTACCGCGTGCATACTTCCAAGGGCACGGGCTATGTGCTGGCGAAGTATGTGACGCTGGTTTCGGATTCCAACTCCACCGCCGCGTCGGACAGTACGTCGGAATCGCTCAAGGAAATGAGCGCGATGGGCACGATCACGGCGGGCGGCGTAAACGTGCGCAAGTCGGCCAGCACGTCGGCCAAGGCGCTTTACAAGCTGGGCAAGGGTGACGACGTTAGCGTTACGGGCCGTCAGGGCGATTGGTACCGCATAAAGACCAGCGAGGGCACGGGCTTTGTAAAGGGCGATTATATAAAGGTAGATACTTCTTCCTCATCGTCCAGCGACAGCTATACGGTCAAGGACATGACCGGCTCGGCGAGCATAACCGGCAGCAGCGTGAACGTGCGCAAGTCGCCGTCCAAGGATGCGGCCAAGGCGTACCAGCTGGACAAGGGTGCGAGCGTGACCATAACGGGCATATCGGGCGACTGGTATCGCATCAAGACCGGCAAGGGCGAGGGCTTTGTAAAGGGCGACTTCCTTGAGATGGACGTTGTTGTGAGCAACTCGCTTAAAGAGGGCATGAAGGACAGCAGCGAGGTCAAGGCGATGCAGGCGCGTCTGATCGAGCTGGGGTATCTTACCGGCAGTGCGGACGGCGACTTTGGCGCGAGCACCAAGTCGGCGCTGATTGCCTTCCAGAAGAACGCGGGTCTGACTGCGGACGGCATTGCGGGCGCGACCACCATCAAGGCGCTCAATTCGTCCAGCGCGCCCAAGGCGAGCGCGAGCGCGACTGCCGCGCCCACGAGCAGCACTGCCGCGACCTACACCACGCTGAAGCAGGGTTCCAACGGCGAGTCGGTCAAGAAGCTGCAGAAGCGTTTGATCGAGCTGGGGTATCTTACCGGCAGTGCGGACGGCGACTATGGCCGTGCGACCACCGATGCGGTTAAGGCGTTCCAGAAGCAGGCGGGTTTGACTGCGGACGGCATAGCGGGCGCGTCCACTCAGAAGGCGGTTTACTCGTCGGACGCGAAGTCGAAGAAGACCGAAGCGGACGAGATTGAGGATCAGCTGGATTCGATCAAATCGACGCTTTCGATGGGTTCGAGCGGCAGCGAGGTTACTTCTCTGCAGAAGCGTCTGATAAACCTTAACTATATGAGCGGCAGTGCGGACGGCAGCTTTGGCGCCAAGACGCGCGACGCGGTAATGCTATTCCAGAAGCAGACGGGTTTAACGGTAGACGGCAAGGCCGGCAAGACGACTATCAGCAAGCTATTTGCGTCGAGCGCGGAGAAGTACGACGGCAAGACGACGATCAGCTCCTCGTCCTCGTCGAGCAGCTCGGGCAGTTCGTCCTCGTCGAAGTCGGGTGTAATCCTGGCGGACTGGTGGACGAGCGACATACAGAGTGTCTACTCTCGCGGCACGATCGCGACTGTAACCGACGTTAAGACGGGCATCAGCTGGAAGGTAAAGCGTCGCGGCGGCACGAACCACG
>USEE01000058.1 GCA_900553645.1 uncultured Eubacteriales bacterium | reverse complement strand
TTGTCGCCGCTTCAGGTTCGGTAAGCGACTTCATAGCATCGTTGTATTCGCGCGTCAGTTCATACAGCCGCGCTCCCCGCTCCTCCTCGTCGGTAATATCAGTCAGGGCGCTTATCTCGTCGGTAACGCGATCGACCTCGCACGACCAGCGCGCAGTATTGCCGCCTTCCGGCTCAACGCTGGCCAGCGCGTAAATGTAATCGCCCACGCGATATGCCTTTTCGACATTCAGCCCATTAGCATACTTAACACATATCTGCATTGCTTCTGCGCCATCCGCTGAGTACAGTTTGATATTGCCATCATCAGGTACTGAGTCATATAACACGTTCAGCCGCACAGTTTTTGGTACGCCGTCATCGCCGCTCAGAACATCGTTTTCCGACACACCGCTCTCGCCGCTATAAAGCACAATCGGATTCGTACTGTCCGCGCAGTCGTACTCCACCGCAAGCAGCATCTCGCCGCCGATCTCGAACGCGCGCACGGCCGCGTCAGGCGTGTCGCATTCCACATTCAGTTCATGTATGGCGCTGTCATTGCTATGCACAGTAAATTGCTCTTCATACTGTTTGCCATCCATGTTAAGGCACAGATTGAAGTCGGCGCTGTCACCCGCGCTGTATTCGTAAAGGCGTACAAACACCAGATTCTTATCATCGTCAGCCGTTTTTTCAAGCGACCATACCGGCTCCAGCTTATTATCCTGTGCTATCGTTTCCAGAGTGATTTCGCCGTCTGTCTGTTCAGCGCCGGCAATCGAATCATTCACCGGCTGCCAGTACGAAACCAGCAGGTATCTGCCGTCGTAAGTGCTCTCCACCGAGCCGCCCGCAAATCCCGCATTTTCGGCCGTAAAGCTGAACTCGTAATTAGTGCCGCCGCACTCGACTGTCACGTTGTACGCATCGCTTGCGTTCTGCGCTGCGCGATAAGCCGCGGTCAGAACCAGACGGCTCCTGTCGTCCTCGTTCGGGCGGGTGCTGGCCAGCGACACGCATTTCAAGGCTTCATCGCCCGCCTTCAACTCGATTCCTTCTATTAATATTGCGTCTGCAGGCGGCGCGGGCTGTGCATAAGCCGTGCCCTCATCCTCACCGCTAACCGCGCTGTATACTTCTTGGCCGGGCGTGCTTACACTGATGCTCAGTATAATGCTGTCGCCTGTCTGCGCCACCTGCTCCAATTCAACAACAGGTTCATCGAAATCCTGAACATTGGCAGAAACTGCCATCGCTTCCGAACCTGTGCCATTCGACGCAAGCTCACCGTCGTTGCCGGTGCCAATCTGACGGATCACAGTCGCAGAGTCAATCTCAGCCATTTTAAGGGCAACGTCGTCGTATCCCTCATTGCCCGCAAGCGTGAACTCATCCGGCAGACTTTCGCCCGCAAGGTACACGACCATGCGGTTCTGTGCGCTCTCGTCAAGATAGTAATCGCTGATGTTTGCCTGAACATTGTTTACGTTCAGGCTGTAATCCATGCCCATGCCAAGCGCCTGTGCGTCGTCAGCCGGCCAGTTCAGCACGGCCATGCCGAAGCCGCTGCCGTTGATTGCGTACCCGTTAAAGCCGTCCGGTTCGTTCGCGCCCAGCCAGTCAAGCCCATACATCTTCATGCCGTTGCTGACATTTACCTGCATCGAAAATCCCGCGCCGGTTTCGGCGTGGGTGATCACGCGCACGTCGGCCTGTTCCGCCTGCGCACAGCGGTACACCATGTCGTACACATACGATATTGCATCGTTGCCGCCCGCGTGCTGTATCGTGGCCACGCCGCCCAGCACTTCGGGCGTCTGACCGTTTACGGTCACGTCCATGTCGGCGGCATCGTTGGTTTCTATGCGCAGGTGCAGTATCTCGCCGTCGAACTGGCCCTCGCTTTTGTACGTAATCGCATCCGGAACCATGACCGCTTCAGTCATTGGCGCAAGCGTCAGCGTAACCGACTTGGATGCCGCATTGGTATCGCTGCCAAACATGTGGAAAGTAATATCAGGGCTGTCCACGTCGCGCAGCAGTATGCCTATCGTGCACGCGCCATACTCATCTGTATACTGGCTCATGACCGAGTTGTCGCGCGCCACTTCCAGACTTGCATCGCCCAGATTCGAACCCGCCGCGTACTTCACCTGAACCATCTTAAATTTGTCGCCTATAAGTCCAAAGCTTTCTATCGGCTCAGGCATACCACCATCCGCGCTTTGGTACACGCGGCAGCGCTGTATGCTCGTGCCCGTCTGAACCCGCTTTGCAAACGTCGCGCCGATTTTGTCGTTGCCAACGTCTATCAGTACGTCCGCGACCTGCGCCGCATCGCACTTATATACGCCCGCACAGCGCATCACGCCAGCGCCCTCGGCTACAATACTGCTCACCATCGGAGATACTTCCCTGCCATTTACGCTGACAGAAACTTCATATCCGTTTTCGACATCCAGCGCGCGCTTCTGATACGCTTCATTGCCGCGCACCTCAAAGTACAGATACAGGTATTCGCCGTCGAACTGCGCATCATCTATCGAAATTTCCACGTCGGTATCGACCGCGCGCGCGCCCGCCGTGCTTGCCGCGGGCGTGCCGCCCTGCGAAAGCTGCTGGCCCGCAATATTGTCGCGGCTGCGCAGATTGTTAAGCCCCGCCGCAAACGCCGTAGTCATAAGCACCAGCGCGCACGCTATCGCAAGCACAGTGCCCCATGCCACTTTCTTCACGTCATCCGCCTCCTCCAAAGAGTCCAGCGTCGCCTTCGTGCGCCGGACATAGCTTTCGGGCGGCGCGGCAAACGCTTTTTTCAAATCGATCTCGCGCTTATTTTCTTTCATGCCTCCGCGCCCTCCTCCTCGATCAGTCTCCCAAGCCTTGTGCGGCCCTGACTTATGCGCCATTTGACCGCGCCTACGGGCAGATGCAGCATCTGCGCCACTTCGCCCACGCTGTACCCTTCGGCGCAGTGCAGCATCAGCGGCAGGCGGTACTTTTCCTCCAGCCGCTCCAGCGCATAAAACAGATGCGGATCGGGCGGCGGCGGCGCGGGCAATTCGGGCAGCGAGTCAATATCGCCGCCCTTAAACCGCGCGCGGGCGCGCAGCTCGCTGCGGCATACGTTAATCAGTATCCGCATGAGCCACGTCTCAAAATACTGTTCGTCGCGCAGCGAACCCAGCGCGCGCCACGCCGAAAGCAATGCGTCCTGCACCGCGTCCTCCGCGTCCGCGCCCCTGCCCAGTATCGTCAGCGCCACCCGGTACATGCGCGCCTGATAGTCCTCGACGCGCTGTACAAACTCAGGTTTATTCAATGAAAGCACATCCTTCGTAACGGCCGTTACACTTATTAGATGCAGCCGCATGGCTTATCGGATGGGTTTTAGGCGGTTTTTATTGTTAGTTTATTGAAAGCAGCTTCATTTGCATAGCATATATCCACAGGTTTTACCATGCCAAGGCAGTTTTGGCTAAGGCAGAATTACGTATTGAGGCATTTGAAACATGTTCAGGCATTATCAACGTTGATTGCCTTAACCCGTCCCGGACTTCCAAAGCTCAAACTTATCCACAGCTTGCACAGGCAAAAAAGCGCCGCTGCACAGCATACTAAGCAATGCAGCGGCGCTCCGAAATGCGCTTATATATTAGAAGGTTTCGTGAATCTCGATGCCCTTATAGCGCTTCATGCCGGTACCGGCCGGGATCATCTTACCGATGATTACGTTCTCCTTCAGACCCAGCAGCGGATCGACCTTGCCCTTTATAGCGGCCTCGGTCAGCACGCGCGTGGTCTCCTGGAAGGACGCGGCGGACAGGAACGAATCGGTGGCCAGCGACGCCTTGGTGATACCCAGCAGCACGCGCTTTGCGACTGCGGGACGGCCGCCGTTTATGATGGCCATGTCGTTTTCGTGCTCGAAGCGGAACACGTCAACCAGCTCGCCGGGCAGCATCTTGGTATCGCCCGCATCCTCGACGCGCACCTTGCGCATCATCTGGCGCACGATAACTTCGATGTGCTTATCCACGATGTCAACGCCCTGCGTGCGGTAAACCGACTGAACTTCCTTGACCAGGTACTCCTGAACGGCCTTGCCGCCCAGTATGCGCAGCAGGTCGTGCGGGTTGATGGAACCTTCGATCAGCTCGTCGCCGGCCTCGATGTGCTGGCCCTCGACTACCTTCAGCTTGGAGCCGTAGTTGATCGGGTAGGTCTTTACCTCGCCGTCCTCGCCGGTTACGGTCAGCTCGCGCTTCTTCTTGTTGTCGCCCATGTGAACCACGCCCGCGATTTCGCTCAGCGTGGCGTCGCGCTTGGGCTTGCGCGCCTCGAACAGTTCCTCAACGCGCGGCAGACCCTGGGTGATGTCCTCGCCGGTAGCAACGCCGCCGGTGTGGAACGTACGCATGGTCAACTGGGTACCGGGCTCACCTATGGACTGCGCCGCGATGATACCGACGGCCTCGCCGATGTCAACCAGCTTGCCGGTGGCCATGTTCGCGCCGTAGCAGTGCGAGCACACGCCCACGTCGTTGCGGCAGGTAAGTACGGTACGGATGCAAACCTTGTGGATGCCCGCGGCGGTAATGCGCTCGGCATCGTCCTGGCTTATCATCACGTTCTGCTTTACTATTACCTCGCCGGTGTTGGGATCGATTACATCCTCGGCGGTGAAGCGGCCTATGATACGATCTTCGAGGGATTCGATCTTCTGCTGGCCGCTCATTATGTCGGTTACTTCCATACCGCGGATATTCTCGCCGCGGGAGGCGAAGCAGTCGTCCTCACGCACGATCATGTTCTGCGATACGTCGACCAGACGGCGGGTCAGATAGCCCGAGTCCGCAGTACGCAGTGCGGTATCTGCCAGCGATTTACGCGAGCCGTGTGCCGAAAGGAAGAATTCCAATACGCTCAGGCCTTCGCGGAAGTTTGCCTTTATAGGCAGCTCTATGATCTTACCCGAAGGAGAAGCCATCAATCCGCGCATACCGGCCAGCTGACGAATCTGGTTCATGGAGCCTCGGGCACCGGAAGACGCCATCATGTTGATGGGGTTGTAGTCGTCCATTACCTCGCCTATGCGGGAAGTAATATTGTTGGTCGCGTCCTCCCAGATGTGGATGACCGACTGATATCGCTCGTTCTCGGACAAAAGACCGCGGCGGAACTGACGCTCGATCTTCTGTACCTCCTGCTGCGCCTTGGCCAGTATTTCGGGCTTATCCGGCGGCACGCGAATGTCGGCAACCGACATGGTGACGGCGAAGCGCGTCGAATAATAGTAACCCATGGACTTGATGTTATCCAGCATTTCGCTGGTAGTAGTAACGCCGTGCGTGCGGAAGCAGCGGTCGCCGATCTTGCTCAGATCCTTCTTGCCTACCAGTTTGTCTATTTCCAGCGCGAACATGGAATCCATGTCGTTGGGGTCGCGCTTTACAAAGCCCATATCCTGCGGAATGACCTCGTTGAATATCACGCGGCCCAGCGAGGTCTCGACCAGATGCGTGCGCTCCACGCCGTCGATTACCTTCTTCATGCGGATCTTGACCTTGGCCTGCAGCGACAGCTCGCCCACGCCGTAAGCCATGCGCGCCTCGTTCACGTCGGTGAACACCATGCCCTCGCCCTTTGCACCGGGACGGATCATGGTCAGGCAGTATACGCCCAGAACCATGTCCTGAGAGGGCGATATAACCGGCTTACCATCGGAAGGCTTCAGTATGTTGTGCGCCGCCAGCATCAGGAAGCGGGCCTCAGCCTGAGCCTCCATAGACAGCGGTACATGCACGGCCATCTGGTCGCCGTCGAAGTCGGCGTTGAACGCGGTGCAGGCCAGCGGGTGCAGCTTGATCGCGCGACCCTCGACCAGAATCGGCTCGAACGCCTGTATGCCCAGACGGTGCAGCGTGGGCGCGCGGTTCAGCATTACGGGATGCTCGCGAATGACCTCTTCCAGCACGTCCCAGACCTCGACCTTGACGCGCTCGACCATGCGCTTTGCGCTCTTTATGTTGTGCGCCAGTCCGTTTTTGACCAGGCGCTCCATTACGAAGGGCTTGAACAGCTCCAGCGCCATTTCCTTAGGCAGACCGCACTGCCACATCTTCAGCGACGGGCCTACGACTATAACGCTTCGGCCGGAGTAGTCGACGCGCTTGCCCAGCAGGTTCTGGCGGAAACGGCCCTGCTTACCGCGCAGCAGATCGCTCAGGCTCTTGAGCGGGCGGCTGCCGGGGCCGGTCACGGCGCGGCCGCGGCGGCCATTATCAATCAGGGCGTCGACGGCTTCCTGAAGCATACGCTTTTCGTTGCGCACAATGATGTCGGGCGCACCGAGTTCGAGCAGACGCTTCAGGCGGTTATTACGGTTAATTACGCGGCGGTACAGATCGTTCAGGTCGCTGGTGGCGAAGCGGCCGCCCTCCAGCTGAACCATCGGGCGTAGTTCGGGCGGAATTACGGGTACTACATCCAGTATCATCCACTCGGGCTTATTGCCGCTGGCGCGGAAGGCCTCGACGACCTCCAGTCGCTTTACTATGCGGGCGCGCTTCTGACCCTCGGTCTCGCGGTCGCGCTCCTTCTTGGTCAGCTCGTCAATCTGCTTGCGCAGCTGTACGGACAGCTCGTCCAGATCAAGGCTCTGCAGCATCTCGCGCACAGCCTCGGCGCCCATGCCTACGCGGAACGAGCCTTCGCCGAACTTGAGCGCAGCTTCGCGGTATTCGCGGTCGGACAGCAGCTGATACTTGGTCAGAGTGGTTTCGCCCGCGTCCAGCACTATGTAGCTGGCAAAGTACAGCACCTTATCCAGCGCGCGGGGGGATATATCCAGTATCATACCCATGCGGCTGGGTATGCCCTTGAAATACCATATGTGACTTACGGGCGCGGCCAGTTCGATATGACCCATGCGCTCGCGGCGAACCTTGGCGCGGGTTACTTCAACGCCGCACTTATCGCACACGACGCCCTTGTAGCGCACGCGCTTGTACTTACCGCAGTTGCACTCCCAGTCCTTAGTGGGTCCGAAAATGCGCTCGCAGTACAGACCGTCGCGTTCCGGCTTGAGCGTACGATAATTTATGGTTTCGGGCTTGAGCACTTCGCCGTGCGACCACTCGCGTATTTTGTCGGGCGACGCCAGGCCAATCTGTATTGAATCAAGATTTGTAAGTTCAAACAAAAGGGTCTCTCCCTTCTACTCTCTCGAAGCCTTGCGGCCTTAAGCACAATGCCGATTCACAGCGTATCCGCGGCCGGACGCATTTTTTCGCGTCCGGCGCACGGCGCGCCGATTAAAAATCGTCGTCCAGACTGTCATCGTCCAGCGAGGGCAGATCGCCCAGATCGAAGTCATCCAGATCGAGCGAGTCGTCGGATACTTCGTCCTCGTCGAAGTCGGCGGGCACATCGATGGGCTGATCTTCGTCGCCGTCGATGTTGACGTCCAGCTGCGCCGGTTCGTCGTCGTCGTCGATTTCGCGCATGATAATCTCCTGCTTGTCCTCGGAGAGCACCTTTATATCCAGAGCCAGCGACTGCAGCTCCTTAATAAGTACCTTGAAGGATTCCGGCACGCCCGGCTCGGGGATGTTCTCGCCCTTTACGATGGCTTCGTAGGTCTTTACGCGGCCTACGACGTCGTCGGACTTGACGGTAAGGATTTCCTGCAGGGTATTCGCCGCGCCGTAAGCTTCCAGCGCCCAAACTTCCATCTCGCCGAAGCGCTG
>USEE01000057.1 GCA_900553645.1 uncultured Eubacteriales bacterium | reverse complement strand
AGCGCCCCGAATCTGCCCTGAGCCGCCCCGCTTGCGTGGCGGTGAACTCACCGCGGGCGAAACCCTCCTAAATAAGTAACCTCGATTCGCGGTATCCCGAAACGCCCAAGATACCAAATCGCGTGAGCCACAAATAATAGTACCAAAGAAACGCCGCTGACTCATAGCGAGTAAGCATCTTAAAGCAGCATACACGCGCCGCCTCTCGTATAAAGAAACCCGTAACCCCTAAATCGAGCGTAAGTAACCCATTCGGGAGAACAGCCAATCGATTTTTCTTTGGTTCTTTCTTTTTTTCTAAAAAGAAAGAACACGTAGCCCTTCGTAACCCCTCGTACTCCCCCGTCATATCCTCCATCGTGACGTAGCCCCCACCCCTCCAATGCTCTTTGCCGGTATAACCCCGGCATGACTTTCCAGCTCGCTGAAGGCCGTGGCGCTTGCGTCAACCATGTCTTTGTATTTGCTGTCCGGGAAGGCCTCTAGTTGGGATAGGTATTCGGCGTTCCATTCACCGGGCAGTAGACTTACATTGCCGTGCGATGTTCCGGATAGGCCTTGCCATTGCGCTGAGAATGGCTCCGCGCGGACTAGCTTGGAACCGCTTTCTCGGACTATGCTTACTGCGTGGCCTGTTAGTAGCTTTAGGTATTGCTCAGCCTGGTCTTTGCCTGCTTGCCCCGGATCTTGGTTCAGGCGTATGCGCAGAGGCTTGAATCGCAGTTGGTCTGTAATAGCCGTCGATTGGATGCACGCGCGTACACCGCTTGCACTCATGCGCCGGTTGATTACGTCTAATACGACGTATCCGCCGCCGCGCCGCTTGCCCATCAGTACGCCCGCCGTGTAGGCCGCCGTGCTGCCCGTTCGTTCTTCGCCCGCCGCTAAGTCCCATGCCCGTACATATGATATTATGTCGTTAGGCATTTCAGTTAGGATAGGCGCGCGCTCGCGCTTAAAATACATGCCTGCCGCCGGTCGTATGCGCCAGTTGCCGCCGAGCAGCCGCTCCCGCTCCACCGTGGGCAGAGCCATCAAGTTGGCCGCGTAGCCCGGGTCGCGCTCCATTAGTATCCGGTTGTCGCTAAGCGTCGCCGCAATGAACGTCACGCTCTTGGGCTGAACATCCGCATATTCGCTCCCGCTGAAACGCGCCTTTAGCTCCCCGGCACTGCCCGCCCAGTATAGCTCGTCCCCCGCGCGCAGCATGTATCGCTTCACCCCCGCGCGCTCGGGTATCGGATAGCCCGTCTCCGGGTCTATCCACCATCTGATTAAGTCCGCTACCCAGCTCTCGCTGTCCGGATTGCACGTCGCGCGCACATACGGCCGCACGCCGCACGTCGATCGGTTGCGCGACAGCATGTAGAAAAACTGCGCCCGGCTGAAGTGCGTCAGCTCGTCAAAGCAGATAAGGGCAATCTGACTGCCCTGCCACTTCAGCACCGCCGCGTCGTCCTCCAGACACGCAAATGAGATCTTCGCGCCCGACGGAAATGTCCAGCGCGGCGACGGCGTAAGCCGCATCTGCCCCAGCCCCGCATACAGCGCGCGCGACGTATCCCACAGCCCGCCCTGCGCCAATACCTGATTGGCATTCTTGCGGAATATCACCGCGCCAAAGCCCGGCACGTCCACGTTGCGCAATGCCTCCATCAAAAGCGCATAAGTCTTGCCGCCGCCCGCCGCGCCGCCATAGATTACTATGTCGGCATCCGAGCTGAGAAACGCGCTCTGTGGCCCCGGCTGAGGTGATATGCAACTTATTGCGTCGTCGGGGCGCAATTCTGCCTCGCCCGTATTACTCACCCCCGTTCCTGCTCCGCGCGGCCGCGTCCATTGTCAGGTATCAATATGCAGGTGCGCGGCGCATCGCCGCCCGAGTCCGCGCCGCGCTCCTCCAGCGCGACCATCAGCTCGATAGCCTTTAGCATCTGATCGCCCAGCTTGTTCAGCCGCGCCTCGATCTCCTGCCGCGCGTCGAACGCCGAGCGGCGCTTGATCACGCGCTCGCGCGAGTTCTGCTCGCTGTCCGGGCCAGCCTTGCCGCCCGTGCACGCGTCCTTATCGGACGATTCCTCCAGCGCGCCAATGCCCTTAACGCCCGCCTCCCGCGAAAACGCCTTCAGTTCCTGCATAGCGCGGCTTTGCCTCAGCGCCATAAATGCAATCTGCGCGCCCAGCATACCGCGCGCATCGTCGGGCAGGCCGCCCAGTTTCGCCCGCTCGGCCGGACTTGCGCCGCACATCGCCGCCAGCCCATCCTGCATCGCCTCACCTCCATATATGCAACTCCTTGCATGCAGCAGTCAATAATCATGCCGCACTGCTCGCGCGGCCAAGTCTATATTTGCGAACTTATGTTCGCCTTACGGGATATATTGTACCACGCCTCTGCCCGCTTGTCAACCCCTTTCTCAAAATAAAATGCAATTAGTTGCGTCTCGATTGTCGTATTGCGCAATTCAACATGCAACAGAGCACTTTCTATATAAGATAATAAACCTGCGCATGGATATTGCGCATTTTGCGCGCGTGCGATATAATATTATCAGACTGCCCGGTTGTACGCGTCGCAGCGTGACAATCATGGTATAACATTGCGATAGTATTCAGATAATATCTTGTAAGTAAAAGGAGACGATTTTCCGATGAAGAAGTTCATGGGCGATAATTTTCTGCTCAATACCGAGAGCGCGAAGAAGCTCTATCATGACTATGCCGAGACAATGCCCATACTGGACTACCACTGCCACATCAATCCCGAACAGATTGCCAACGATTACCGCTTTAAGACGATAACCGAGGCGTGGCTGGGCGGCGACCATTACAAGTGGCGCATGATGCGCAACGCGGGCGTGGACGAGCGCTATATCACCGGCGACGCGAGCGACTGGGAAAAGTTCCTGGCCTATGCCAAGGTGCTGCCGCGCGCAATAGGCAACCCGCTGTACCACTGGACGCATCTGGAGCTGAAGCGCTACTTCGGCTGCGACCTGCTCATAAATGAAGAAAACGCCCGCGCGATTTACGACTGGTGCAATGCAAAACTGCAGGAGCCGGACATGAGCGTGCGCGGCATTATTAAGAAGAGCAACGTAACCCTGATCTGCACCACCGACGACCCGGTGGACGATCTGCACTGGCACGAGGCCATCGCGGCCGACCCCACCTGCGAGGTAAAGGTACTGCCCGCATGGCGTCCCGACAAGGCCGTCAACATCGACAAGCCCGGCTTTGCGGCCTACGTAAAGAAGCTGGGCGAGGTCAGCGGCTATGCGGTTGACGATATAAACGGCCTGCGCGCCGCGCTGAAGAGCCGTCTGGACTTCTTCGGCAAGATGGGCTGCGTCGCCAGCGACCACGGTCTGGATTACGTGCCTTATGCCCCCGCCTCCGACGAGGAGGTCAATGAGGTATTCCAGCGCGCGATGGCGGGCGGCGAAGTGTCCACCTGCGACGCGGCCAAGTACATAACCGCGATGCTCATGTTCCTGGGCCGCGAGTACGCCGAGCGCGGCTGGGTAATGCAGATTCATTACAGCGCTCTGCGCAACCCCAACGAGCGCATGTTTAAGCAGCTCGGCCCGGACACCGGCTTCGACAGCATGGGCCAGACCCAGTGCCTGGACAGCCTCGCAAAGCTCATGAACGCCCTGAACGTTGACGACAAGCTCCCCCGCATGGTGCTCTATTCGCTCAACGCCAACGACAACGAGATACTCGACGTAATCGCGGGCGCGTTCCAGGATTCTACCTGCGCGGGCAAGATACAGCACGGCTCGGCGTGGTGGTTCAACGACACCAAGACCGGTATGCAAGCTCAGCTGACCTCGCTGGCCAACGTGGGCGTGCTGGGCAACTTCATCGGTATGCTGACCGACTCGCGCTCGTTCCTGAGCTACACCCGGCACGAATACTTCCGCCGCATACTGTGCGGCGTGATCGGCCAGTGGATCGAGGACGGCGAGTATCCGGCGGACTTCGAGACCGCGGGTCAGGTGGTCAAGGACATCAGCTACAACAACGCCGTGCGCTTCTTCGGTTTTAAGATTTAAGCCGACGTTTTGGCAATAAAATGACATCATTGCGATGTATAATTACAAGCGTACCCCGGCGCGATTGGGCTAAGTCAGTATATTAAGGCTCCGTTTTGCGCCCGGCTGAGGAGTAAATACTCCCTCCCCGGCCGAGCGCGGTATCTGTTTTAAGCCTGCCCATAGCCCAAGGATAGCGCGCTTTACCCACAATGCAAGGAGGCATACGCATGAAAAGGCTGCTCGCCCTGTTAACCGCGCTGATAATGCTGTGCCTGACGCCGTGTGCATATGCGCAGCACTATGGATGGGCGTTTGTGATATACGATCTGGGCATGTCAATCGAGATCGACAACGCGTTCACCCGTACCGACGATGAAACCCTCGCGCAGACCAACGGCTTCGAGCGCTCCGGCAACGTAAAGCCCGATCTGATACTGGAGGTGTTCAGCGCCGATACGCAATCGCAGCTGTTCGTATACTGCGCGGCTGAATCGCCCTATGACAACGTAAACGAGCTTACTCAGGCATATGCCGAGGACTTGGGCGCGTCGGTCGATCATCCCGACGAAAACGGCACGACCTGGCAGATACTGTCCGATCAGGAATTTGCGGGACGGCCGTGTTCGCGCATACTGTCTACGTTTCAGAACGTGAACGCGGAATACGTGCTGATGCTCAGCGACGACGGCAGCGCGTACATAATCACGATGATTACGTTCAACGGTCAGGCGCCCGACTCGGCGCTTGAGGGCATAACCTTCACCGAATATGGCACGGCCGCCGCCACGCCCGCGCCGAGCGACGACGCAAGCGCGAGCGCGACAAGTGAACCCACGGCGCAGGCTGGTTCGGGGAAATAAGCGCGGGACAAGGTACAAAAGCATTGCCTCTCTCTTTAGAATGGCCGACCTTTAGTCATTCTAAAGAGAGGGGTATTTTATTTGCCTTTTCCATTGAATCAAAGTCACGTCAATATTGTAATCCTAAAATTGACTTCATTCCGCTCAAATCAAGCCCTCCGTTAGCTTTGTAAGCCCCATCACACTCGCGCTCTTACAATACCCTCACTAATGTTTGCTATTAAACAAATGCGGCGGGCTTACAATGTACCCGTCACAAAGAGAAGATAGAAAAGCAGAGCAGGATCAGGAGGAACAGGAACATGAAACTCAAGAAGATTGCAAGTCTATTGCTGGCGGGCGCGATGATGGTTAGCGGTTCGGCACTGGCATTTGAGCAGACCGGCGAAATCACGGTCATTTCCCGTGAAGCCAATTCCGGCACGCGCGGCGCGTTCGACGAGATGATGAATATAGTTGTAAAGACCGACGAGGGCGCGGAAAACCGCTTGTTTGAGGAGGCCGTGCTGGTTGACTCCACCGACGCGGTTGTAAGCAAGGTCGAGGTTGACGAGCAGGCAATCGGCTACACCTCGCTGGGCGCGGTCAACGACAAGGTTAAGGCACTGCCCGTAGACGGCGTGGAAGCCACTGTTGAGAACGTAAAGAGCGGCTCCTATGCGCTGGCGCGTCCGTTCGTACTGGCCACGCAGACCGGCGCTGACGACCCGCTGGCCGCCGACTTCATCGCATATGTGCTCAGCACTCAGGGTCAGGCCATCGTCGCCGAGCGCGGCTATGTGACCGCCACCGACGATACCGCGACCACTGCGGACGGCTCCGAGGCTGTTGCCGCTACCGAGTACACCGCCTCCGGTCTGAGCGGCAAGCTCACGCTGTCGGGCTCCACCTCGGTTGAAAAGGTCATTGAGGCGCTGAAGGAAGGTTACACTGCGCTCAACCCCGACGTTAACGTCGAAATCACCTTCTCGGGTTCCTCCGCGGGTATCAAGGACGTAACCGAGGGCAAGGTAAACATCGGCATGTCCAGCCGCGCGCTCAAGGACGACGAGCTGGCCACGCTGACCCAGACCACCTTCGCACACGACGGCATCGCCGTGATAGTCAACCTGAACAACCCCATCGAGGCCATCACCTCGGCGCAAATCACCTCGATCTACACCGGCGAGACCCGCACCTGGGACGCGGTTGACGCGGTAACTGAACCTGCGGCATAAAAAAAGCTTATTAAGGCAAGACAAAGGCGCTATCCGATAACGGACAGCGCCTTTTCATATCTCAATTTTGTTTAACGCAGACTACTCATCAGGACAGCGCCGCCCAAATTACATCCGCCGCGTTGGGCAGCATCGACAGCGCCCACGCCAGCGGCAAGCGCATTGATTGCCTTGTCGCCCATGTCCGCGACGGCGGCGGTGTCAGGTATGTGCGAGACAAAGAACGTATCGACTACATTGTAAAGCGCCTGCCCCAGCATGGAAATCATCATAGGCGTGCCCATGTTGAGCAGCAGTTTTTTGACCGGCATTTGCGCCATTTTGTGTCCGCCCAGCGGATTCATTTGCTATCTCTCCCTTGGTTTAGTAAATCAGGCGCGCTCCAAGCACCCGCCTGAAAGCGCGCCGCAAACCGTTTACATCAGCGCAGCGTCAACTGCCTTAACCGACGTCACCACTTCTCAAAGTGCACACGGTCGGCTTCGTATCGGCTATCGCGCGGCGCGGCTATATCCGCATCTGAGTAGCCCAGTGCGATTATAGAATGCGGTATAATCGTCTCAGGCAGGTTAAACAGCGCGCGCTGTTTCTCGACGCGATCCATCTGCGGCCATGTGCCCAGCCATACCGAGCCGATGCCCAAATTGTGCGCGCACAGGCATATGTTTTGCGCCGCAATCGCGCCGTCGATTACCCAGTAGTCGGGCGCGGGCTTAAACGCGCGCTCCAGATCGCCGCACACCAGTATGCCTGCGGCGGCGCTCCTGAGCGGGCGAGCGGGGCCGCCGTTTGCGTCGGCCATCTGATTCAGCTTAGCCGGGTCGGTCACGACGATGAACGCCCACTCGCGCGCGTTGACGCAGCAGGGGCCGCTCATAGCCGCCTCAAGTATCTGATGCAGCTTGTCTGGCTCGATAGCCTTTCCGCTAAACTGCCGCACACTGCGGCGGGTGAAAATCGCTTCATTTGCATCCATCTGAATCTTCCTCCTTGCCGTAATATTCGTATTCCCGCGGATTCACGGACACGCCCCATTCGGCCAGCAATTCGTCCATTATGGCAAGTAACTGCCGCTTGCGTAAGTCGGATAACCCGCCGAGCATCTCGTCCGCATATTGCTGTCGGCTGCGTATCGCCTGAAGCGCCGCCGCCTCACCGCGCGGAGTCAGCGTAACGTCGATGTTGCGCTTGTCCTGAGCGTGTTTGCAGCGGGTTATCAGCCCGGCGCGCTCCATGCCGTCCAGCTGTTCGCTGAGCGTGGCCGAACGCCGCCCGGTAAGCTCGATCAATTCCCGCTGAGTAAGCGCGCCGTATATGTGCAGCAGTATCAGCAGACGCCCCTGCCCGCGATACTTTTCGCGCGTCTGCATGACATAGGAGCTTTGAATCATGGCTCCCAGCAAACGCAGGTTCAGCCCGTCGTCCATGTACTCACCTTCTAATAATCGTAAGGGCACTTGCGAATTTAATTATAACACCTGAGCATTAATTTGTAAGGCACCTAACTAAAAATGAAGGTTTAGGGTGAGGTATTGGCAGAAAGCGGTCAGATGGATATGGACTGTGACGGCAGCGGTAGAGATGCGGATGAAGGCGGAAAAATAGCACAGCCAGCGCACCGAGTCAAGGACAAGCGGCTTCGCCGTGCCTGCGGCATCCTTGACAC
>USEE01000056.1 GCA_900553645.1 uncultured Eubacteriales bacterium | reverse complement strand
GACAAGCGGCGCAAGAAAGCAGGGTAACTTCCCGTATATAGCCCTCTAAAAACGTATGAATTTAAGTAACCATGCGGGAGAAAGACCTAATCGACTTTTCTTTGGTTCTTTCTTTTCTTCCGAAAAGAAAGAACACGTAACCCCCGTCACCTCTTCGTTCTCGGCTTTGCACAAAGCGCGGCTAAATACCCGAAGACTATCGCGGCGGATATGCCCGCTGCTGTGGCGGCTGCGCCGCCGCTTAGGGCGCCCATTAAGCCGTGTTCGCGCGCGCCGGAGATTGCGCCTTTGCTTAGGGTGTAGCCGAAACCGGTTAGCGGGACGGTTGCACCTGCGCCCGCGAATTCGGCTATTGGTTCGTATATGCCTAATGCACCTAAGATTACGCCTGCCGTTACGTAGGCCACTAAGATTCTTGCACTCGTTAGCTTGGTGGAGAGGATCAGTATTTCGCCTAACGCGCATAGCAGGCCGCCTACTGCGAAGGCCTTTAGTAGACTTAATAGTATGTCCATTGGCTGTGCCTCCTTGTTTATGGACACTCGATCGATAGCGCGTGCGCTATTGATGGGATGCTCTCGCCCTGAAGTGCGCTTACCGGACTTAATAGCGCGCCTGTGCCTATTATCAGTATGCGCTTTAACTCGCGCGCCGATAGCTTGCCCAGCAGTACCGCCGAAAATACGCTCGCCAGGCACGCACAGCCGCTCCCGCCCGCATGTACGTCCTGATCGGGCGAAAACATCTGCGCGCCGCAGTCGATGTACCGCTCCTCAATAAGCGGCTTTCCCCGCTTCTTCATAAGGTCGATGAGCAGACCCCGCCCTATCACGCCTAAATCGCCCGTGGCAATCAGATCGTAATCAGACGGCCCGCGCCCGCTGTCCTCAAAATGCGTAAGCAGCGTGTCCGCCGCCGCGGGTGCCATCGCCGCTCCCATATGATTCGCGTCGGGCACGTCGTAATCAATTACTCGCCCCACCGTGCCCAGTTCCACGCGCGCAAGCGGCTTGGCGCGACAGTCCAGCACCAGCGCGCCCGCGCCCGTTACCGTCCATTGCGCCGATGGCGTGCGCTGATTGCCTAACTCCTGCGGAAACCGAAATTCACGCTCCGCAGTCGCAAAGTGGCTGGACGTTATGCATAGCGCGTTGGATAGCTGCCCCGCATCCACCAAAGCCGCACCCACAATCAGCGATTCCGCAATGGTCGAACACGCGCCATACAGCCCGATGAACCCCGCGCCCAGCGTGCGCGCGGTTATGCTGGCGGCGAGTATCTGCTGCTCCAGATCGCCGCCCAGCATCGCGTTCAACTCGTCCGGCTTCATCCGCGCCTTCTTCATGGCCAGATGCGCCGCGCGCGTCATCAGTTCGGCCTCGGCCTGCTCGTATGTGTCCTTGCCTAAATAGTCGTCGTCGACCACCTCGTCAAAATAGCCGCCCAGCGGGCCTTCGCCTTCCTTGGGGCCGACTATCGCCGCGCCCGCAGCAATCGGCGGGCGGCTGTCGTATCGGAATGTACGCGCACCCAGCTTCGCCATGCTATATCCCCCATATCAGATCAATTATATAGTAAATTATGCCCACAACCACGCTGGAACCTATGCCGTACACCAGCACCGGCCCCGCAATCTGAAACATGCGCGCGCCCACGCCCATTATGAAGCCCTCACTGCGGTACTCCATCGCCGCCGACGCAATTGAATTGGCAAAGCCGGTTATAGGCACAATCGTGCCGCCGCCCGCGTACCGGCCTATGCGGTCGAATACGCCTATCGCGGTCAGCGCCGCCGTTATAAACACCAGCGTCACGCTGGTGAGCGTGGCCGCGTCCTGCCGCGCAAAGTTGAACCCGCGCATAAGCCACAATGTGTAGCCCTCGCTAAGCGCGCATATCAGCCCGCCCACCCAAAATGCGCGCCACGTATCGCGCACAAAGTGACTGCGCGGCGTGCGGCGCTCCACCATTTGCCTGTATTCAGCCTTATCGCGTTCGGACATTCAATGCTCACCGCCCTTCGCGCCGCGCTCCAGCGGCTCGCGCCCCACCGGGTCGAAGCCGCGCGCGCCGTTCTGAGCGCGCCTTAATTCGCGCTCGCCCGGTCTGGCCTGCCATTCCACGCGCAGGATTGGCGTCTGTCTTAAATCACGCATATATACGCACCTCGCTTTTTTGCTATTATGCCCGAGCGCGCGGCGTTTAGTCAGCCTGAATCGCATATCCTTGTAAGCGCGGCGAATGTATGCTAATATTGAATCATAAGTTATTCTTAGTCATGAATGCGAATCCGACTGAGCCGAAACAGATTTGAACACGCCCAAGCATTTACTTAAAGGAAGGGCTTTTAATATGAGCATACTGAAAATAGCGCTGATGCAGATTGCGCCGTGCGGAAGTCTGGACGGCAATCTGAAAAAGGGGCTGGAATGCTGCGAAAAAGCGGCGGCGCTGGGTGCCGACATTGCGCACTTTTCACGCGTATGCTATCTAATCAGCCGCAAATCTGATATAATATTCTGTGCATGGATTGAAGCAGTTATCGGCTATGTACTTTTCCCCTCATATGCGGGAAGTGTGAATTGAAACATTGCTGACTGCCTGAAAAAAGATTACTATCTGCCGCTCCCGTGCGGGAGCGTGGATTGAAACAAATAAATTATAATGAGTCCCCCCAAGGAGTGTGTTATAACCCCCGATGCCAATGCTAGAATTCGACGACCAGTTCACCATGTTCGACATAACGCCGCTGGAAAACTTGTTTATAGACGAGTACATGCTGCGCGCGCCGGGCGACTTTGTTAAGGTATACATATATGCGCTGCGCCAGTGCTATCACCCGCCGCGCGACAACGATTACGAACGCATGGCGCGCGCGCTGTGCATGGAGCCGGACGATGTAAAGAACGCCTTCACCTACTGGGAGCGGCAGGGGCTTGTGCGCCGCGTGAGCGATAACCCGCCCTCCTACCGCTTCTTCAACCTCAAGGCCAACCTGATGAATCAGCAAAATCAGGACGACGGCCTGTACCGGTACCGCAGCTTCAACGACCGCGTGCAGAGCATGTTCCCGGCGGGGCGGCTACTGCACGAAAGCGACACCAAGTACCTGTACGACTGGATGGAGGTATACAAACTTCCCGAAAGCGTTGTACTCATACTGGTTGAGTACCTGCTCAAAAAGCGCGGGCCGCATGTGCGGTTTGCGTCGTGCGACAAGATCGCGCGCGAATGGGCGGACAAGGGCATAAATACGCCTGAGGCCGCGCGCGAGCAGGTGCGCTACACCACCGAATCGTTCCAACTGACGCGCAAGGTATTGCAGCGCCTGGGCATAACCACCGCGCCCACACCCGATCAGGAGCGGCTGTACGCGTCGTGGCTGGAGCTGGGTTTCGACCATGCCGCGATACTGGAATGCTGCAAGCAGACCGCGACCGCACGCAGCCCCAACATGGGGTATCTGGACAGCATAATAAGGTCGATGCACGAGCGCGGACTGCACACGGCGGGCGAAATCGCGGGCTATACCGAAAGCTATCGCGAGGGCATGGCGCATATGCGCGAGGTATTTAAGGCGCTGAATCAGCCCGTGCCGCTGGGCGCGCCCGGTATGCTGGACACATACCGCATGTGGCAGGGCATGGGCTTTAACGACGAATCGATACTTATAACCGCGCGTTCGCTGACACGCATGGGTTCGGGCACGTTTGAGCTGCTGGACAAGGCATTGCGCCGCATGAAGGACGAGGGCGTGACCGAGGAAAGCGCGGTCAGCAAGTACTATGACGAGATATTCACCTATTACGACATATGCGACGCGGTGCTGGAGCGATTGGCGCTTTCGCGGCGCGCCGCACCGGGCGACCGGGAATCGGTCAAACGCTGGCTGAAGGACTATTCGATGAGCTACGACATGATAATGCTGGCGGCCGACCGCGCGCGCGACGCAAGCGGGCAGAAGATGGCATACATGGAGAGCATACTTCACACGTGGTACGAGCGCGATCTGCTCACGCCCGACGACGTGCGCCGCGCCGACAATCAGCGCCGCGTATCGCCCATATCCGCAGGCGCGCCGCAGAGCCAATCGCGCCCCACTGCCGCAACCGGTTATGCCCAGCACACATATGCACCGGGCGAGCTGAACCGGGTGTACACCGACATAATGAACGAAGAGGGTGATTAAATGCCCGGCGACGTAAGACAGACCGTGCGCCGCGAGTTTGACCGGCTGCTGATGGACGAGGAGCGCGACCGCGACGCGCGCATTGACGACGCATGTAAGCGCGACGCGCGCATCGGCGAGCTGCTCAAAAAGCGCACGCTGACCATGACAAACGCGTATGCTCAGGCACTCAGCGAGCACCGCGCGCCCGACCGCGACGCGATACGCGCCGAGTACGCGCGCATTGATGCGGAGATTGCGGCGCGGCTAAATGCGCTCAACCTGCCGGGCGACTACCTTCAAATGCGTTACCGCTGCCCGGTATGCCATGACCTTGGGTATGTGGGCGACGCGGGGCGGCATGACTGCGAATGCTTCCGCGCGCGTCTGGACGAGGAGCGCCGCAAGCGCGCCCGGCTGGACATGGCGGGCGACGATACGTTCGAGGCATTCAACGCGGACATATTTTCGCCCGAACCCTTGCCGGGGCTGGGCTATTCCCAGCGCGACTTCATGCTGCGCGTGAAGAAGCTGTGCATGGCCTACTGCGACGAGTTCCCGAACAACCGCAAGCGCAGTCTGATATTCACCGGCGCGCCGGGGCTGGGCAAGACGTTTTTGCTCAACTGCATGGCCAATCAGCTTTATTCGCGCGGCGTGGGCGTGAGCTACCTGACCGCGTACCGCATGTTGGGCGCTATGCGGGAAAGCTTTCTTGAGACAAACACCGAGCCGTTTAACATGATGATCGATGCGGAGCTGCTCATGATAGACGATTTGGGCAGCGAACCTATATACCGCAATGTAACTATCGAAATGCTGTTCACGCTGCTGAACGAGCGGATGCGCATGAAGCGCCATACGATAATCGCAACCAACTTAAACGCCGAGCAGATGCAGGCGCGCTACGGCGACCGCGTCGCGTCGCGGCTAATGGACACAAAGGACACGATGATAATCGGCTTTGCGGGCGGCGACGTGCGCACGCGGCGCAATCGGTAAAATGCGCCCTACGGGAGTGAAGTATGGATATATCTAACGAGCGGCTGCAATATCTGAAGCTGTTAAAGCACAAATACCCCACCGAGCGCGACGCGGCGGCCGAGATGATACGCCTGCGCGCGGTAATGCGCCTGCCCAAGGGCACGGAGCATTTCCTGTCAGACATACACGGCGAACACGCGGCGTTTCTGCACATACTGCGCAACGCCAGCGGGGTTATCAAGGAGAAGATAAACGACCTGTACCGCGACGTACTGCCTTCACATGAGCGCGACATGCTGTGCACGCTGGTCTACTATCCCGAGGAGAAGCTGGCGCTGCTCAAGCGGCAGGGCATGGTCAACCGCGAATGGTACCGCATTGCGATACTGCGCATGGTCGATGTGGCGCGCATAATGGCGGTCAAGTACACGCGCGCGCATGTACGCGCGGCCATGCCGGGCGACTTGGGCGAGCTGCTTGAAGAGCTGCTTTTGCGCGAGGACGTACACGACAAGCAGGAATACTATTCCGAGATGGTTGAGTCGATCGTCGAATGCAATCAGGCGGACGCGGTAATCATCGAGCTGTCGCGCATAATACAATACCTGGCGATAGACCGGCTGCACATAATCGGCGACATATACGACCGCGGGCCGCGCGCAGATTTGATCATGGACGCGCTGGAGCACCATCACGGCGTGGACATACAGTGGGGCAACCACGACATAGTATGGATGGGCGCGGCGTCGGGTTCGCGCGTGTGCATGGCGCAGGTGCTGGTTACTCAGGTGAAGTACGGCAACGTTACCTCGCTTGAGGAGGGTTACGGCATATCTCTGCGCGTGCTGTCTACATTTGCGGACGCGGTATATGCGGGCGACCCATGCGTGGGCTTTTTGCCCAGGCAGGTCGAGCAGGACGGCGACAGCGAGGACGACATGGAGCTGGCGCGAATGCACAAGGCGGCGGCGGTGCTGCTGTTCAAGCTGGAAGGGCAGCTGCTTAAACGCCATCCCGAATACGGCATGGACAGTCGGCTGCTGCTAGACAAAATTGACTATGAAAAAGGCACTATAACGTTGGACGGACAGGAATACTGCCTGCGCTCCTGCGTGTTCCCCACCATCGACCCTGCCGAGCCGTATGCCTTAACCGAAGGCGAAAGCGAGGTCGTCGAGCGGCTGACTACCGCATTTGAGCATTCCGAAAAGCTGCAGCAGCATGTACGCTTCCTGTTTTCGGCGGGCAGCATGTACCTGTGCCGCAATGGAAATTTGCTCTATCACGGCTGCATACCTATGAACGGCGACGGCACGCTTATGGAACTGCCGCTTGACGCTGGCGATGGCGCGCATCCCACCGGGCGCGCGGCGCTGGACTATGCGGAGCGCGTGGTGCGGCAGGGCTATTTTGCGCGCGCGGGTTCGCGGGCGCGGCGCGACGGGCAGGACTTCATGTGGTATCTGTGGTGCGGGCCTGCGTCGCCGCTGTTTGGCAAGTCGCGCATGACAACATTCGAGCGCTACTTCATCGAAGATGAATCCACGCATGTGGAGCGTAAGAATGCGTATTATCAGCTGATTGAGACTGAATCGGCGGCACAGCGCATACTTGAGGGCTTCGGCCTTGACCCGGAGCGCGGCCACATAATCAACGGCCATGTGCCGGTAAAGGTAAGCCGCGGCGAAAGCCCCATACGCGCGGGCGGACGGCTGCTTGTAATCGACGGCGGCCTGTCGCGCGCGTATCAGAGCGTGACCGGCATAGCGGGCTACACGCTGATATTCAGCTCGCACGCGCTTTTGCTGGTTGCGCATCAGCCGTTTGAGTCGGCGGCGCGCGCAATCACCGACGAGCAGGACATACACTCGGTGCAGACGGTGGTCGAGCGGATGCCGGTTCGCCTGCGCATATGCGACACCGATCAGGGCGATTTACTGCGCCGGCGCATCGCCGACCTGAGCGACCTTATCGACGCGTTCGAGGAAGGCGCAATCAAGGCCGGGCGCGAGGACGATTTGGATTAGGCGGTGACTGAATGAGACTGGACAAATACATATCGACGCTGACCGACCTCAGCCGCAAGGACGTAAAGGCCGCGCTGAAATACGGCCGCATATCGGTAGACGGCGTACCGGCGCGCGACCCGGCCATGCAGGTGGACGAGCGCACGGCCACTGTGACGCTGGACGGCGCGGCGCTTATGTTCAAGCGCCACACTCACATAATGATGAACAAGCCTGCGGGCGTGCTGACGGCCACCGAGGACCGCGCGCAAAAGACCGTGCTGGACATACTGCCCGACAGCCTGCGGCCGCGCGATCTGGGACCCATCGGGCGATTGGACAAGGACACTACCGGGCTGTTGCTCTTGTCCACGGACGGCCAGCTTGCGCACCGGCTAATATCGCCGCGCCATCATGTTGACAAGGAGTATCTGGCGCGCGTGGACGGCGTGCTGGACGAGAGCGATATTGAGGCATTTAAGGCAGGCATCGAGCTGAGCGACTTTACCGCGCTGCCCGCAGGATTGGAGATAGTGGAGCCGTCTTTAGCGCGGGTGATACTGCGCGAGGGCAAGTATCATCAGGTGAAGCGGATGCTGGCGTCGCGCGGCAAGCCCGTGCTGGAGCTGAAGCGCGTGCGCATGGGCGCGATTACATTGGACGATACGCTTGCGCCG
>USEE01000055.1 GCA_900553645.1 uncultured Eubacteriales bacterium | reverse complement strand
CTTATCGGCGGGGCGCGTCCACTGCTCGTGGAAATCCTGCATGTGATAGCACATGTTGGGCTGATATTCAGGCAGGGCGATTGCGCGGTGCCGCTCGTACTGCGCGTCCATGTCGTACAGCTCAAAGCCGTGCTTATCTGCTATCATGCGTGCGATCGTGCTCTTGCCCGCGCACGCATTGCCGCAGACGAAGTATACGTTTTTAAGGGCGTTTCGGATTACGTTATCCTGTATATTCATATATGATGCTCCTTTTTAAGTACAACATACCAAGGGGCGGCGCATACCGCCCCTTGAAAAAGTCCGCAATACATTAAATCAGCGGAGCTTTATGTTGTTGTACAGGAAACTGCACCACATATGCCTGCTCCTTACATTACGCCATGTGCTTCATGGTCAGGTCTACCATGTCCTCAATAGATACAACGTCGTGGCCGAATATGCCGGTGCGCAGCTTGCCGCACAGCGGCTTTGTCCATTCCTCGCTCAGCACGTTTTCGCCCTTCATCATGCCTATGATGGAGCCCACGGTCGCGCCGTTGCAGTCGGTGTCAAAGCCCTGATCCACCGCAAGGCATATCGCCTTGGCACAGTCATCGCCCGCAAACAGCAGGCACAGCGTCACTATCTCGGCGTTGGATATGGTGTGTACCCAGTCGTAGCCGTCGAACTCGTTGTACTTTTTATGTATGCGCTCAAAGCACTCGTCCGCGCTCAAGCCCTGCGCGTGCCAGTCCAGCGCCTCGTTTATCGCCTCGGCCAAGCGGCTGGCGGCGGGGATCTCGTTAAGGCCCGCGCGTATCACGTCCTCTACGTCGTCGGATACGGCCGCGCGCGCCAGCATCGCCGCGATGAACATCTCGCCGTATATGCCGTTTTTGACATGCGATATGCTCGCGTCGCGCCACGCCATGTCGGCGGCGGTTTCGGTGTCGCCGGGGTTAATGTAGCCGAAGTAGTCCGCGCGAATCTGTGCGCCTATGTACTCGCGGTCGGGGTTCTTGTATGTGGCCGACTCGGGCGGCATTATGCCGCGCATGAAGTTGCAGAACGCGCGGCGCTCGGCGGTGCAGTACGCGTCCTTGGGCTGGCTGGCTATCCACTCTTTGGCCACGTCCGCGGGCGTGAAGTCGCGGCCATGCCTGCCGACTATGCACAGCGCCGCCATGGAGGTATAGTTGGTGTCGTCGTCCGACGGCGCCGCGCCGTCCAGTTTGTCAATCCACGCCGCGCCCAGATAGCTTTCGCGGCCCAGCTTGCGTATCATATCCTCGTCATAGCGCAGATAGGTGTGCAGCGGCCAGTTGTTCTGCGACTTGGCGATTTCGATTATTTCAGGCGTGCGCCAGCATTCGACCGGCTTGCCCAGCAGGCAGCCGCATATGCGGCCCAGCCATGCGCCCTTTATGCGGCTGCGCAGTTCGTCCTTGGCGGGCGCATCCTTGCGCGCGGCGTGATCGGCGGGACGCGCGGCGCGTATCGCGTCAATGTCGTCCGGCTCATTGTAAGGGAAGTCCTCGCGTATGGGCGCGCTGGTGAGCGCCTTAAACAATACGTCGGCCAGATCCTCGCGCGTCGCGTCCAGCGGCATTGCGCTTACCGCCTTAACCACGTCGGCGTACTTGCTTACGTCGCGCCCCTCGTCGGTGCACTGGCGCAGCTCGGTTTCCAGCGAGCGAGAGTATACTTCCCATTGGTGCATGTTTTTTAGGTCAAGCAATTTTGAATCGATAATCATGTTTGAATCCCTCCGATAGAGAGCCGGAATCAGCTCAATGTATACGCCCGTATTATACATCATCACAATAACAATTTCCATAGTAAAATTAAAAGAAAGCCGACATTTTTTTAAGACAGCCATGCGCATATTGTCAAAGCGTGCGCGCGCTGATAGAATAATACTGAGGTGATAATAATGCGCATACTGCTTGTAAACGACGATGGAATAGACGCGCCCGGCATATGGGCGCTTTACGATGAATTCTGCAATGAGCATGAGGTGATTGTCTGTGCGCCTTCGCGCCAGCGCAGCGGCTTTTCTCATTCGATCTCGCTGGGCGGAACGATGACCGCGCGCAGGGTACAGCGCGGCGGCGCGCGGGCGTTTGCAGTGGACGGCACTCCCGCCGACTGCGCGATAATGGGGCTGGGCGCGCTGGCGGGCGGCAAGGTCGATCTGGTGATAAGCGGCATAAACGATGGCTACAACGCCGCGATGGACGTGCACTATTCGGGCACGATGGGCGCGGCGGCTGAGGCGTGTATGCAGGGCGTAAACGCGCTGGCCGTGTCCACGCACGGCGGAAATACGGATTTTGCGCCCACGCTGCGCTATACCCGCAAGGCTATCGACATGGTTATGGCGGGATTGCCGTGCGGCTGCTTTTTAAGCCTTAACGTGCCCATGGGCGAGCCGAAAGACTTAGTAGAAGCTGACACGGGCGCGCTGGACAGGCATACGAAAATTGAATTTACCGGCGAACAGGACGGCGTACTTACATATAATGCAGGCGGTTTCTACTCGCCCTGCGCGCCGGGGAGCGATCGCGATATGCTGAATAAAGGTTATGCGATTTATACGGTAATCGATACAAACTGGACGCACAATCATGAATGAAGCACTGCATAAATGGCAATTAAGGGCGTATATGGCCTTTTCAAACCGAAAATTTGCAGGATTTCGACGAAAAGAATGCCGAATTGCTTGCAAACGAGCGCCCCGCGCGGTATAATAGCATTAACACGGCGCATAAGCCGATTATATTAACGCGCACGCCTGCGTGAGGGTGCGCGCCGTACCGCAAGGAGTAAAAGCAAAATGCAGGAGACACAGGAACTGATCCAGCGACTCAACCAGTCGGGCCGCAAGCTGTCCAAAAGCCATAAGCGCATCGCGGAATACATCGTGGCGCATTACGACAAGGCAGCCTTCATGAAGGCATCCAAGCTGGGCGAGTATGTGGGTGTGAGCGAATCGACAGTTGTTCGCTTTGCCGACGCGCTGGGCTACGACGGCTATCCGCAGCTGCAAAAGGCGCTGCAGGAACTCATACGCCACCGGCTTACCGCGTCGCAGCGGTTTGAAATGTCGGCCGAAATGCCCCAGTCGATGGTACTCAGCCGCGTGCTGAAGGCCGATATGCAGAATATACGCAACACCATCGACATAAACGACGAGCATATGTTCGATAACGTGGTAGAGACTCTGCGAAGTGCCAATCACATCTATATACTCGGCCTGCGTTCCAGCGCGCCCCTGGCCGAATTTATGGGATTTTATATGAAGTTTGTGTCGGACAGCGTGACCGTCGTTACATCGGGCATGTCCGATATATTTGAACAGCTCAGCCGCATCGGCGAAAACGACGTGCTGATCTGCATATCATTCCCGCGCTACGCGTCGCGCACGGTCGAGGCGATGGAGTTTGCGCACAGCCGCAACGCCAAGCTGGTCGCGATCACCGACGGCCCCATGTCGCCGCTGCACGCGCTGTCGGACTACTGCCTGATGGCCAAGTCGGATATGGCGTCGTTCGTGGACTCGCTGGCCGCGCCGCTGTCGCTGATAAACGCGCTGCTGGTCGCAATGGGCCTGAGCAAGCGCGACGAGGTCGCAAGGCGGCTTCAGACGCTGGAGGGCATATGGGACAACTACCATGTGTTCCTGGGCAAGGAAAAGTCCTGATATGAGCAATTGTAATATAGGTATAATAGGCGGCGGCGCGGCGGGCATGGCGGCTGCGGTTTTCGCCGCGCGCGCGGGCGGCAATGTTACGCTGATCGAGCGCAATGAAAAGCTGGGCAAAAAGGTATACATAACCGGCAAAGGCCGGTGCAATATGACCAACGTGGCCGCGGGTCAGGAGTTTTTGATGAACGTGCCGCGCAATCCGCGCTTTCTGTATTCAGCGCTGGATTTTTTCGATAATCAATCGCTTATCGACTTTATCGAGTCGCAGGGCGTGCCTACCAAGGTCGAGCGCGGCGGGCGCGTGTTCCCCGAGTCCGATCACGCCAGCGACGTGACGCGCGCCTTCGAGCGCGAATTGCGCCGCCTGAGCGTGAAGCTGATGTTCGATGCGCGCGTGACGAGCGTTGAGTTTGACGATGACAAGCAGCTCTGGCGTGTAAGCGTACCGGGCGGCAATATGGAATTTAAGGCGCTCATCGTGTGCATGGGCGGCGCAAGCTATCCTTCCACGGGTTCGGATGGCTTCGGCGCAAGGCTCATGGAGAAGCTGGGGCTGGCGGTCGAGCCGCTTCGCCCTGCGCTGGTGCCAATCGAGACGGCAGAAACGTGGCCGAGCGAGCTGACAGGCATATCGCTAAAGAATGTAAATCTGCGTTTAGGCGAGGGCAAAAAGCCCGCGTTCAGCGAGCAGGGCGAGATGCTGTTCACGCACTTCGGCATAAGCGGCCCGCTGGCGCTGTCTGCCTCAAGCTATATGAGCGCACAGCCCGCCGGGAGCAAGCTGTTCATAGACTTAAAGCCCGCACTGAGCGTGGACGCGCTTGTGCTCAGGCTGGAGCGCGAAATCGAGGCCGCGGGGCGCAGACAGCTGAAGAGTATGCTGGAGGCGCTTATGCCGCGCGCGATGGCTCCTGTTATGGCTGAACTCAGCGGACTGAACCCGCTCGTTCCCGCCTATCAGCTGAATAAAAAGCAGTTGCGCGAGCTGGCCGAGTTTTTGAAGGCGGTTCCGCTTACAGTGAAGGGCACGCGCGGCTTTGCCGAGGCGATAATCACGCGCGGCGGACTGAGCGTCAAGGAGGTCAATCCCTCAACGCTTATGATAAAGAAACTGCCCGGAATGTTCGCGGCGGGCGAGATGCTGGACGTGGACGCGCTGACCGGCGGCTTTAATTTGCAAATAGCCTTTTCAACCGGCGCGCTGGCGGGACAGTGCGCGGCCGAATGGGTGCAGGAGCAGGGCTGAATGACTGAAAACGAAGAAATATTGGACATATACGACGGCGAGCGCAGGCCGATGGGCTACACCAAACGCCGCGATGAGCCGCTCGAACCGGGCGAGTTTATAGTCGCAGTGGGCATATGGATAGTGGATGACAAGGGCAGACTGCTAATCACAAAGCGCAGTATGAAAAAGCGCTACGCCCCCGGCAAGTGGGAAAACACGGGCGGCCACCTTATGCACGGCGAGGAGCCGGTCGCGGCGGTAATGCGCGAATTATATGAAGAAACCGGCATTAAGGTCGCGCGCGCGGACGTGCATTTCTTGGGCACAGCCAAGGTGCCGCCCTTTTTCGGCGACAACTTCATCGCGCATGTGAAGGACACGTCGGGCATAAAGCTGCAGCCGGGCGAAACCAGCGACGCGCGCTGGGTAAGCCTTGACGAGCTGGAACGCATGATGCGAAATGGCGACATGGCCGGTTCGACGGTCGAGCATATGAAGGCGTACAAAGAAGCGTTTTACGCGGCGATAGCCGACATAGCGCGCGGCGCGTAAGAACAGGGGAGGATAAGTCAAAATGATGATTGCCATCGACGGCCCCGCAGGCGCGGGTAAGTCGGAAATATCAAGAGGACTTGCGGCAAAGCTGGGCTTTGCGTATCTGGACACGGGCGCGATGTACCGCGCGATTGGCTTAAAGGCAATGCGCCTGGGCGCGCCGCTGGACGAGGAAAGCGCGCTTGCGGCCATACTCGATAATACGGCGCTGGAGGTGTACTGCTCGGTCAACGGCGCGCCGGTGATATTGCTGGACGGCGAAAATGTGACCGAAACGCTCCGCAGGCAGGATGTCGGCGACGCGGCTTCGCACGTATCGGCACTGCCGGTGGTGCGCGCATGGCTGCTGGATAAACAGCGCGCGCTGGCGGCAAGCGGCAACGTGATTATGGACGGCCGCGACATAGGCACGCAGGTGCTGCCGAACGCCGAGGTCAAGATATACCTGACCGCATCGCCTAAGGTGCGCGCGCAAAGGCGCGTGGATCAGCTAAAGGAAAAAGGCCAAAATGCCGACTACGACGCGGTGCTGCGCGAGGTATGCGAGCGCGACGAGCGCGACATGAACCGCGCGATAAGCCCGCTCAGGCGCGCGGACGACGCGCATCTGGTGGATTCGAGCGACATGACCATCCCTGAAGTTGTGGCTGCAATAATGAAGTACGTGAATAAAGCGGAGGCGAAGGCCGATGACGCTGACGTATAAGATTGGCAAGGTATTGGCGAAGTTCTTGCTTGCGGTGATATTCCGCGTACAGATAACCGGTACGCGGAAACTGCCAGAAGGCCCGGTTATCGTGGTCAGCAACCACATATCCAACTGGGACGTGCTGATTCTGGGCGGCGTATTCGACCGGCAGATACATTACATGGCCAAGAAGGAACTGTTTAAGAACCCGCTGCTAAAAAAGCTTATGGAGGCGCTGGGCGCGTTCCCGGTCGACCGCGGCGGCGCGGACGTGACTGCTATACGCAAAAGCCTTGAGATACTTTCTAGCGCGGACGGCGGCGTGGTAGGCATATTCCCGCAGGGCACGCGCGTAAAGGATGACGCGTCGTTCGAGGTCGCGGGCGGCGTGGGAATGATCGCACTGCGCTCGAGCGCGACGATAGTGCCGGTGCATATCGAAGGGCCTTATCGGCTGTTTAGACGCATGTACATCGACATAGGCGAGCCGTTCAAGCCCGAAAAGCCGGGCGGCAGAATAAGCAAGGAATTGATAAATGAAGTAAGCGCCGAAGTCGGAAAGCGCGTGAATTCGCTGAAAGCAGCAAGAAAAAGCGCTAAAAACGCCTAATAATCGAAAATTAACAAACTTTTTGGCGCCGGATTGCAGGATATGACAGGGATAAGCGCGAATATACGCAAGAAAGGTGAAGTAGTGTCCATATGCAGGGCACTATATCAGGGAGGGATCGTGTGAAGGTCGTTATCGCTAAGAGCGCGGGCTTCTGCTTTGGCGTAAGGCGCGCGGTCGAGTCCGTAGAACGCGAACTCGATAAGGGCGAGACTATCTGCACGCTGGGCGAACTGATGCACAACCGGCAGGCGGTCGAGGCGCTGGAAAAGCGCGGCGCGCACCCGGTTGATACGCCTGAGGAGGCGGATACGCCTAAAGTGGCGATTCGCTCGCACGGGGTCACGCCCGATGTGCTGGAGGAACTTAAAAGCCTCGGGCACGAGGTGCTTGACCTTACATGCCCATTTGTTGCGCGCATACACGAATTGGTACGCAATTATTCAAACGAATGCGGCGCGCCGGTTATCGTGGTGGGCAAGCGCACGCATCCCGAAGTGATAGGCACCTGCGGCTGGTGCAGACAAAGCTACGTCGTGGCCGACGAAACCGAGGCGGCCGCGCTGCCGGAAATGCAAAGGGCGCTTCTGGTCGCGCAGACTACCTGCGAAAGCGAGCGTTTCGAGCGCGTAAGGGCGCTGCTTGAAACCCGCATTCCCGATTTAACCAGCCGAAATACGGTCTGCTCCACATCGCGCGAAAGACAGCGCGAGGCGATGGAGCTGGCTTCCCGTGCGGACATGATGATTGTCGTCGGCGGCAAGGGCAGCGCGAATACGCGCGAGCTATACGAAATCTGCCGCGCCCGCACGAATACGATATGGGTCGAAACCGCGCGTGACCTCCCTGAAAAATGGGCCGGCCCGTGGGGTATAATCGGCATAACAGCCGGCGCAAGCACGCCGGATGGCACATTTAAGGAGGTTGCTGCACGCATGAACGACATTGAGAAGCAGGACGTTGTCCTGGAGACTGCCCCGCAGGAAGAGCCGGATTTCGAGGCCGCGTTTGAAAAAACGATGGTACAGATCCATCCCGGTGACATCATGAAGGGCAAGGTTGTC
>USEE01000054.1 GCA_900553645.1 uncultured Eubacteriales bacterium | reverse complement strand
GGCGCTGGCCGACTGCGACACCATGTTCGACGAGCTGATGTGGTACGTCATCTCCAACACCAACACGATAAAGTACACCACCGGCGAGGATGAGCACTATGTGCCGTCGATGCTCGAGGTTGAGGCTGAGGCTGATGACGCGGCTGCGTAATCCAAACTAAAGCAAATATATAAACAGCAAAGCCGCACGGCGCTTATCATTAGCGCGCCGTGCGGCTTTGTGCTGTCCGGTTTGTGAAGCGCAACGCTTATTTATGTGCTTCAGGCATATCAAGTCGGTTTGCATTCCCCTGCTTCTTACTAAGCCAAACAGCATATATCGCCTGAACCGATTCAACTGCCTTAGCGTGTTCAGGCATAAATCAAGCCGCGCACAGAAATCCGAAGCGCGGCTTTACCTGTCACAGCTTGAAATACTTGGGCAAATCCTTCAGCATACCCAGATCGCCGCGCACCTTTACCTTGCCGCGCAGCAGCGCCTTAAACGGGCTGAGCTTACCCGACAGCATATCCATAAACGCATCGGACGTGGTTTCGATGCGCGCCGAGCAGCTTGCGCCCGCCGGTACGTTCAGCTCGCATCTTTCGGGCGTTACGCGCACGCGGTACGTGCGCCCCGTGTCGGTCGTGAAAAGCTCCAATACGTCGCTGCCGGTGCGCTTGCCGGGTATGTACTTGCCCGCCATGTCCTGCATGAATGCCACAATCTTGTCTTCAGCCATGTTGTCCTCGCTTATGCGTATTTTTTAGACCAGCGCCATTTCCTCCTGACGACGCTCGAACTTGAGCTTGCCGTCCTCCATCCTGCCGACGACCTTATCGCCCAGCCTGATTTCGCCCGCAAGTATCTGCTCGCTGAGCGCATCCTCGACTATGCGCTGTATCGTACGGCGCAGCGGACGCGCGCCGTACTGGCGGTCATAGCCGTTTTCGGCAAGGTAGTGCACCGCCTCATCGGTCATTTCCAGCTCTATGCCGCGCTCGGTCAGGCGCTGGCTTACCTGCTGTATCATGATTCCGGCGATGCTGTCGATGTCCTCGCGCGTGAGTTCGCTGAACACGATTATATCGTCCACGCGGTTGAGGAACTCGGGCCGCAGCGCGTCCTTGAGCGCCTTCATTGCCTCGTCGCGCACGACCTTCTTTTCATGCTCGTCGTTTGCGCGGGCAAAGCCCATCGTGCGCTGCTTGCCAAATGCCGCCGCGCCCACGTTGGAGGTCATTATAATCACGGTGTTCTGGAAGTTGACCGTGCGTCCCTGGCCGTCGGTCAGCCGGCCGTCCTCCATTATCTGAAGCAGCAGGTTGAGCACGTCGGGATGTGCCTTTTCAATTTCGTCAAATAGTACCACCGAGTAGGGTTGACGGCGCACCTTCTCGGTAAGCTGGCCGCCCTCCTCATAGCCCACATAGCCGGGCGGGGAGCCTATCATGCGCGACACCGTGTGCTTTTCCATGTACTCGCTCATGTCCATGCGTATCATGGCGCGCTCATCGCCGAACATAGCCTCGGCCAATGCCTTGCACAATTCGGTCTTGCCCACGCCCGTGGGACCCATGAATATGAACGAACCTACCGGGCGGCGCGGATCCTTGAGTCCGGCGCGCGCGCGGCGCACGGCGCGGGCGGTGGCGGATATGGCCTCGTCCTGGCCGATTACGCGCTCGTGCAGCACCTTTTCAAGGCTGAGCAGCCGTTCGCTTTCGCTTTCGGTCAGGCGGGTAACGGGCACGCCCGTCCACGACGCGACTATCTCAGCCACGTCCTCGGCGTCCACTACCTCCTGTTTCTCCTGCTTTTGCTGCTCCCACTCCTTGCGCAGCAAATCCATCTGCGCCTTCAATTGCTTTTCCTCGTCGCGCATTGCGGCAGCCTTTTCAAAGTCCTGATTGTTGATGGCTTCGGACTTTTCGGCATTAAGGCGGTCGAGCGCGGCCTGCTGCTCCTTCAGATCGAGCGGCGGCGTGTACGAATGTATGCGCACGCGCGACGCGGCCTCGTCGATCAGGTCTATCGCCTTGTCAGGCAGGTATCTGTCGGTTATATAACGCGCGGACAGGTTGACCGCCGCCTGAAGCGCCTCGTCGGTGATGCGCACGCGATGATGCGCCTCGTACTTATCGCGCAGGCCGAACAGCATGTCCAGCGACTCGGCCTGAGTCGGCTCGCCCACCATGACTGGCTGGAAACGGCGCGCGAGTGCGGAGTCCTTCTCGATATACTTGCGGTATTCGCTGAGGGTGGTCGCGCCCACGCATTGCAATTCGCCGCGCGAGAGCATCGGCTTTAGTATGTTGGCCGCGTCGATCGCGCCCTCGGACGCGCCCGCGCCCACAATCTGATGCAGCTCGTCGATAAACAGTATTACGTTTGAATTGCCTTTCAGCTCGGCCATTACCGACTTCAATCTGTCCTCAAATTCGCCGCGGTACTTTGCGCCCGCCAGCATCGCCGATATGTCCAGCGAGAACACGCGCTTGCCCGAGAGTATATCGGGTATAGTGCCCGCCGCGATGCGCTCGGCCAGCGCGTCTACAATCGCGGTCTTGCCCACGCCAGGTTCGCCAATCAGCACGGGGTTATTCTTGGTGCGTCGCGAGAGTATCTGCACCACGCGCTCGATTTCGCTGTCGCGGCCTATCACCGGGTCGAGCTCGCCCCTGTGCGCCTTTTCGGTCAGGTCAACACCGTACTGATTCAGCCTGGGCGTTTCGGCAGGCTTGGTCTGGGCATTGTCGCGCAGGGATTTGAGCAGCTTCTCGCGCGCCTTTATAAGGTCCACGCCCAGTCCGGCCAGCACATGCGCCGCGACACATTCCGGCTCGCGCATTATGGCCAGCAGTATGTGTTCGGTGCCCACGTAGTTGACCTTCATCTCCATGGCCTCGCGCGCGCTCATCTCAAGCACCTGCTTGGTGCGCGGCGTGAACGACATCTTGCCGCCCAGCGCGGGCTTTTCATCGCCATGACCTATAAGTGAAAATATGGAATTTCTGACTTCATCTATCGTAAAGTCGTCCAGTATCACGCCCGCAGCGCCCGGGTCGTGCATTATGCCCAGCAGCAGATGCTCGGTGCCCACGTAACCGCGGCCCGACGCGCTGGCCTCTGCCTGAGCTATCTTTAGAGCGCGTTGTACACGCTCGGTAAAACTTGCAAAAAATGCGGCCATTTTGAACCTCCTGAACCAAATTACCAATTAACCGCCCGTCACGGGCCGATCGGCTTCTTAATGGCAAAGTACCGGCCGACCCTGACTGCGGCCTGAGCACGGGGTGCGGCTGCCGTCAGCGATACAGCACATGCCACTGGCCGCGCCGGGATATTGCGCCCTGTGCAGCTTTGGCGATATGCTTTTCGCCGTCAGCCCGCGCGCGCGGGTTTGCGCCCTTGCGCGCGGCGTCGCGCCCCATGGCTACTCGTTCATCATAAACACCTGCTCTATCATGTTCCTGAGCACCCCGGCGCGCAGCACATCCTTGGCGCGCACGGGCAGGTTAAGCGCCGCGTCCTGCACGGCCGCGTTCATTATCGCGGACTCGCGCGCGTTTATCAGTTTCAGATCGTTCAGACGCGATATTAGCGCCTGTGCGCCGTCCTGCGATATTTCCTGTCCTATTGTGTCCATAAGCTCGCTAAGCAAGTCACGATCGTCGTCCATTCGCACGCGCACGATGCGGATATAGCCGCCGCCGCCGCGCTTGGACTGAATCACGTAGCCATGCTGCGTGGAAAATCTGGTGCTCAGCACATAGTTTATCTGCGAGGGGACGCAGCCGAAGTGCTGCGCCAATTCGTTGCGTTTTAGCTCTATCTCATTATCGGCGTCCATCATGTCCTTGATGAACTGCTCGATACTGTCGCTTATCTGTGCCACATACATCCCGCTTTCTAACCATAGCTGATATTTGACTTTGCCTGACTTTATTTTATACCTTACTGGGGATTTTGCAAGTTATTTTTCGGTTACGTAGAAATGCGTTCTATAAACGTTGACATGTCCCTTTGAATTTTCGCGGTGGCAGGCAATTATGCGGTCAGGCGCACGGCTATGGCTGCTGGCTTCGCAAGCCGTATTTAAATGCGAGATCATTGCCATTGCAGGCGACAGATCAGCAATAAATCAGGCGACGCTGCGGCCATTAATTAAGCGCCCGCGGCGTGCGGGCGCTTTTGCAGATGCATAGGAATTACGGTTCATGTATAGGCGTGAAGCTGAGATTCAGCCGCATACCCATGCCCTTTGCAAGGCGCTGAAGCGTGCGCAGCGACGGGTTTGCATTTCCGCGCTCCAGCTTGCTTATGTCGCACTGGGCTATTCCGGTGCGCTCCGAGAGCTGTTGCTGAGTAAGGCCGCTCGATTTACGCGCTTCGATAAGCGCGCACATTATAGTATATTCCGGTTCAAGCGCATCGTACTCGGCCTTGAACGCAGGGTTTTGAAGCTGTTTTTTCAAATAATCCTTGTAATTAGTTCCCATTGCCATCCCTCCTGCTGAGATATTCTGCGCGATAGCGCGCGGCCTTTTCTATCTCGGCTCGCGGTGTGCGCTGAGTTTTCTTTATAAAGCCGTTAGTCAATACGACATTTTGCCCGATAAAGAAGAAATACATTACGCGTGAGATATTTGAACCAACTTGCGCCCGCAGTTCAAATATGCCGTCGCCCAAGCTCTTAGATATTGGCTCTCTAAGCTCATAGCCATATGCGGCAAGCGCGTCGATTGCGCGAAGCATTTTCGCGCGCATCTTATCGTCGAGTGAATCGAGGAACTCTTGTGCCGGTTCCGTTCCATCGGGCAGATCGTAAAAAGTAACGTTAAACTCCATTGCTTACCTCTCTTGTGAAAAGCTCTTCCGCGTTTATATTATATGACAAATCCAATATCATGTCAAGTTAAATCGCCGCCTGCCGCGCGCTATAATAATGCGCCCGGCCAAAGCGGCGTATTCCGCCTCTGCGCCGCTGCAGCTTCACATGCCGGGCGTTTCGGCGGCAAGGCGTTCCATTGCTTCATGCAATGTATCGTTTTCAAACAGGCCGCCGGTTTCGCCCTTACCATCAGCTATCTCCTGCGCGATCTCAAACAAGCGCCCCACGCGGTCGCACGCCGTGCGCACCAAGTAGAACGTCAGCCGCGACCAATCTTCGCCCGCGCGGCATATCGATGCCGTGCGCGCGCGCTCAATTGCGGATTCAATATCGTATTCAACGCGGCGCTCTATTACGCCAAGTTTCGCGCCGTCGTCCAGTATCGTATATGCCGCGCGAGTATCATGATCCATTGGCAGTCCGCACGAACCCGCGTCGATCACCAACCTGCCCGCACACCGCCCATAGCCTTGCAGGTGGTTATGACCGTATGCTATAATGTCCGCGTCTATCGACGAAATCAGGCTGTACATGCTCTCGTTATAGAACCGCTCCAGTCCGCGGTTATACTGCGCGTGATCGATTCTGACGGGAGTGTTCTGCCTGTCAAAGACTATCGAGCTATCGTACATGGTCTCACCTTCCCTGCGGCAGCCGGGCAGGTAATGCGCGCAGTACAGCCTGCGCCCGGATGGCAGGGTTACTGTAAGCTCATCCGGCAGGGCGCGCAGCCAGTTGCGGTCGGCCTCCGACAGTTCGCGATACGTCTGATAGATCACGCCCACCTGATTGTGCGTCCACGTGGATTGATCTTCGCCTGCCAGCCTGTCCAGCAGCGCTTCCTTATTGCCACTTATGAATGTCGCATTCGGCAGGGCGCGGATGCGGCGCACAACGTCGTTTGCAAACGGCAGATCGAATATATAGTCGCCCAGGAATGCGTACCCTTCCACGCCTTGCACCTGAGCGTCTTTAAGTACCGCCTCCAGCGCATCGATATTGCCGTGTATGTCCGATATTAGCGCGATCTTCATTGTGCATCCTCCCATTAATTAATTGCTTTCATTATACCATGCCGCCGCGCCTTGTGCTACCCGCAAGGAGACGCAAAACGGGCGCGGCCACGCAATAAAGCATGGCCGCGCCCATCCGCCTGTCCACAAATCAATCCACGGTCAGGCGGTATGTCGCCGCCTGATAGCGCCCCGCGGCGCTCTGGTACATGGTCACGAAGGATACCTCGTCGTCGTTTGCGCCCATGCCTATATCGTTGCTGGCGATAAGGCCGAGCGCACGGTTCTGGCCGCTCTGCACGTCGCAGCAATGCAGCACCGACGGGAACGCGTCCGCGGTCGTCTCGTCGTAATTATATGTGAGGTAGTATACGCGCGTACTGCCGCTTGACCAGCACACATCGCCTATCGCCTCGCCGCTGAATATCGTGCGTTCCTCTCCTGTACTGAGGTCGCGCAGTTTAAGCCCGGTGTAGGTATCCACATCCACCTCGCCGCCGTACTCCATCAGCGCCAGATACCGCCCGTCGGGCGACATATCGAACGCGCCGCCCGAGGTCAGCTCAGCGCGCACGCCGGTATCCATTGCAAAGGCATACGTATCCACAAATCCATCCGACATGAATATCGTATTGGGCGCATAGTCCATGCTGCCCATGCGCAGCGAGCCGGTGAGCCCCAGTTCGTCCTCGATAAGCCGCGCCGAATCGCCAAACGTAAGTGTGGGGTCCCAGCGCATCAGCTGAGGCTGATCCGTGCCGCCCACCAAATATATGCTGCCGTCGCCCGCGAAGTCAAAGCCATAGGTATCACTTCCCACATAGTCACTTAGCGAAACGAATTTGCCGCTGCTTATCGAATAGTAATACAAAAGCGATTCCGAGTCGGTCGTCTCGACAAAGGCCAATGCGTCGCCGCTGGCGCTGAACCGGGCATCGCTTACCGAACGGAACTCCAGGTCAAGCAGCCTTTGCCCCTTACCCGCCTGATCGTACAGCCACAACTCGCAGTAGTCGCCGTCATCGTCGGCAGCCGCAGTCTGGCGCGTAAACAGTGCACGCTTCATATCGGGCATCCAGCTTATCAGTCGGCCATTGCTCGTCCAAAGCCACGGCGACGCACTGCCCTCATACGGGCGGTACACGTCGGCGGCGCTGAGCGAGGCGCGCTCAGCCGCGTCGCTAAGCGGCGGCGCTTCGTTGCCGCTCAATTGCACCACCGAACCGGTCACGCCGGGCAGGGTTTCGCTCAGGCGGGCTTCAAGCGACTGTTCATATGCCTCGGCCTCAACGCGCGTATCACAGCGCGGCGAGATCAGCGCCACGCTCGCGCCGTCCGCACACAGCACTGGCATCATGTCCTGCGCGTCGAAAAGCCCCGCGCAGTACGCTTCATACGCGCCCAGTGTCACGTAATAGCCGGTATCGGCGCTGGTGTTCAGACTGCGCAGTCTCAGCACCAGTTCGGAACCTTCCTCGCTCATGCGATAGCCGATCTGGCGCGTGGTCTGGAAGTACAGCTCGGTCACGCCGTCGGCGCTCTTTTGATTGCGGAACATGCCCAGCACCAATGACTGGCCATCGCAGTCAAGCGCGCTGGAATGCTCCCAGCCATTGAGATTGCCCAGCGACACTATCACGCGCGCGGGGTTGGAAAGCGCCGATACCGTGTATGAGGGCACGCCGCCGGTAAACGCCATGCGTATAACCGTGTCCTCGCCGTCCACGCTCAGATTCACGCTGTCCAGCACCGCGCCCTCCACGCCGCCGCCCATCACGGTCTGCGCCATCGAATAGTAGCCTGCGATACCCGAATCCGGCTCGACCACGCGGCTCCTGTTTACAAAATATACCGTACCAAACGCCGTCAGCGCCAGCGCCACGGTCAGCGCCGCCCATGTGAGCGGGTTTTTAAGCCACTTCGGGGCGTGCGGCTGGTGCGCGCGCTTTTTGCCATTTTCCTTTTCGCGGCGATATTCCGC
>USEE01000053.1 GCA_900553645.1 uncultured Eubacteriales bacterium | reverse complement strand
ACACGCCTCGCTCGTGGCCATCGACCAGACCCCGATTGCGTCGCCCGTGTGCGTGAAGCTGGAATATCGCCTGACCAGCGATGAGGTTGGCATATCCGGCCGCGTGTATGGCCGCAAGTGCACCGATGCGCGCTTTGTACTGCCAGTGATTGGCGATATGCCGCGCGTGGACGTGCATGGCAAGTATACGACCAAGGACGTATTCTTCCTGACCGGCGGCTTCGGCGCGACGGAGTACACCATCTGCCCGGATGCGGATGGCCGTTTCGCGGTTACAATCGCATTGCCGCAGGCTGAAAAGGCGGAATAACGCTAAATACTATGGACACAGGCTCGCTCTTAAAACGGCGGGCTTGTGTTTTTGTTTGCGCCGCTTTGGCGCAGGCGTGCGAAAAAACCCATTGGCAAATTTAAATTTGGCGATATGGCGAAATATGCCTTGACTATGCCCTTGGGGTAGGGCTTATTGTATATGCGGAGGTGGTTTTAATGTACATAAGCGACGCGTGTAAAGCCGCAAGTACGACTAAGAAGGCGATAGAGTATTACTGCGAAAAGGGATTGATAAAGCCGGCGGCGACAGAAAACGGCTATAGACTTTTTTCGGAGGAAGACGTTGCAAGGCTAAAGAAAATATCCGCCCTGCGCAGCATGGGAGTATCCGTTGGCGACATAAAAGAACTGCTCGAACAAAATGATGTGGCGGCATACCGGCGCATCGCGGAGAAAAAGGGCCAAGAGCTCTCTAAACAGAACGAACAGTACGAGCTTTTCAGGGAATTGGCCGCTTCACAGGATTGGACGGCCATATGCCAAAAGACCGCGATGCTGGAGGCGAGAAGAAGCGTCATGGATAGGCTGATGGAAGCGTTCCCCGGCTTTTACGGACAGCTTTTGTCGCTCCATTTTTCAAGGTTTTTGCACGGGACGATACAAACCGAAGATCAGGAGGCGGCTTATAACGAGATATGCGAATACCTTGACGGAGTGTCGCTTGACATTCCGGACGAGCTGAAATGCTATCTTGACGAAATTGAGTTTGACGCGCCCCAAAGCGCTGATTTGGCCGTATCGGATGCAATAGAAAATCCCGAAAGCTATATAGATGAGCACAGGGAGATGATCGAGCGATATATGGAATTCAAAAAATCCAGTGAATACATTGACTCTCCCGGATATAAGCTCATGCAGGTCCTGAAATCATTTAATCAGGAGCGGGGATATAACAGCGTGTTTATACCGGCCATGAGAAGGCTCAGCCGCGAATATGATGAATACCAGAAAAAACTGCATGAGGCCGATAAAGCCTTTGGCGAAAGCTTCACTAAACTCTGACTGGACTTTTGCTTTCTATGGCGTGGCGGCGCTGCGATATAATGTTCAGTTAAGCCTGTCCCAACGCATCGCTGCTTAAACCTAATTAAAAAACGGCCTGCCGCCCTTAAACGGCGCTTTGAGGGCGACAGGCATAATTACGTGGTGTTTACTTCAGCACATCGGTCAGCGCCGCAGTGAATGCGTCCATCTGCTCCTTTTCGATGATGAGCGGCGGCGCGATGCGCAGCACATTTCCGGAAGCCGTGCCTGCGACAAAGCCCCTTTCAAGCAGCTTGCGCACAAGTCCCGATGCCGCGCAGCTGTCGGCCAGCTGCACGCCGATCAACATGCCCATGCCGCGCACCTCGACGATCTTGTCGCTGTCTATCGCCTTTAGCGCGCCCATCAGATACGCGCCCTTTTCTTTAGCCATAGCGGAGAAGTCGTGCGCCAGCATGTACCGCATCGCCGACAGCGCCACCGCGCACGCCAGCGTGTTGCCGCCGAACGTGGAACCGTGGTCGCCTATCGATATCGCCGACGCGACCTTGTCGCTGGCCAGCACCGCGCCGATCGCCACGCCGCAGCCCAGCCCCTTGGCGCTGGTCATAATGTCGGGCACAACGCCGTATTGCTGATAGCAGTACAGCGAGCCGGTACGGTGCATGCCCGTCTGCACCTCGTCGAATATCAGCAGCATACCGTTTTCGTCGCACAGCGCGCGTACTGCCTTCAGATACTCCGGGTCGGCGGGCGTAACGCCGCCTTCGCCCTGTATTGGCTCTAGCAGTATCGCCGCGGTTTCATCGTCAATCGCCGCCTTGAGCGCGTCGATGTCGTTGTAAGGCACCTGGGAAAGTCCCTGCGGCAGCAGCGGGCGATAGGGCGCCTGATAATAGTCGTGCCCGGTCGCCGCAACCGTCGCCAGCGTGCGCCCGTGGAACGAATGATCTGCGGATATTATCTTGTAACGCTTGCTGCCCTGAGCATAGAAGTACTTGCGCGCCAGTTTCATCGCGCCCTCGTTTGCCTCCGCACCCGAATTGCCGAAGAACACGCGGTCGGCAAACGTATTCTCGCACAGCAGCGCCGCCAGTTCTGCCTGAGGCTGGACATAGTACAGATTGGACGTGTGCAATATGCCGCTCTGCGCCTGTGCGACCAACGCACCCGTTACGGCCGGATGATTGTAGCCCAGCGCGTTTACCGCGATGCCCGCAAACAGATCGGTGTACGCCTTGCCGTCCTGATCGTACAGCGTGCAGCCCTCGCCGCGCACAAAGCATACCGGCAGTCTTTCGCCGAATACGCCCAGAAAGTTCTCTTTATCCAGCGCCTTTATTTCGGAAAGATTCATATTCAGTCTCCTTACGGCACAAGCCCGGTCGTCTCGTCACAGCCCATCATTATGTTCATCGACTGCACAGCCGCGCCGGACGCGCCCTTGCCAAGATTGTCGAACAGCGAGCATACGGTAATGCGCTCATCGTTGCCGGTTACGATTATTTCGAGGCTGTCATGCCCCGCCAGCGCGTTTGCGCTCAGAAAGCCGCCCACGTCGGCCTGAGTCGAAAGCGGCATTACCTTGACCAGCTTTTGTCCGGCATAAGCGTCGGCAAAACACTCATGCACACTGCTAAGCGTCGCGCCGCCCAGCATCTCGCTCGTAAGCGGCACGCTGACCAGCATACCAGCATAGTAGTCGGCCACGATGGGTGTGAACAGCGGCGCGTGCTTCAGTCCGCATATCGCCTGCATCTCCTTGAGGTGCTTGTGCTGCTGAGTCAATCCATAAGGGCGCGGCGCGTCCAGCGCGGCATCGCGTCCCTCAGCCTGCTGATACTGCGCGATCATCTTCTTGCCGCCGCCGCTGTAACCGGTCAGCGAGAAGCACGAAACCTGCGCGTCCTCGGCAAGCAGTCCGCCCTTAACCAGCGGATATACCAGCGATATAAAGCCCGTCGCGTGACAGCCCGGATTGGCGATGCGTTTGCCGCTTGCAATCGCGGTGCGGTGGGCGGGAGACAACTCGGCAAAGCCGTATGCCCAGTCGGGCGCGGTGCGGTGCGCGGTGGACGCGTCGATTATGCGCACGTTGTCGTTTGAAACCAGCGACACGGCTTCCACTGCCGCGGCGTCGGGCAGGCACAGAAACGTTATATCCGACGCGTTTATGCATTTGGCGCGCGCGGTTGAGTCTTTGCGCAGTTCCGGGTCGATCTTAATTAACTCTACATCGTCGCGTCTCGCCATGCGCTCGAATATGCGCAGGCCGGTCGTGCCCTCGCTGCCGTCGATGTATATCTTTGTTTTCATTGCACTGCCTCCTTATTCGTTTTCAAACATCGTGCCGATACCGCGATCGGTGAATATTTCAAGTATAATCGGGTGGGGGATGGTGCCATTGATTATGTGTACGCGGCATACGCCCTTTTCAATCGCGTCCACGCACGCCGTGACCTTGGGTATCATGCCGCCGGTGATCGTGCCGTCCGCAATGTATGCGTGCGCCTGTTCGACGGTCATCACGGGTATCAGCGTCGTGGGGTCGTCCGCCACGCGGCGCACGCCGTCTATGTCGGTCAGGTATATCAGCTTCTCGGCCTTCAGCGCGGTCGCAATCGCGGCGGCGGCAGTGTCGGCGTTTATGTTGTAGCTGTCGCCGTTTTCGTCCACGCCGACCGACGAAATCACGGGTATGTACTCGTCTGTGCACAGCGTGTTGAGCAGCTTGGTATTCACCTTAACGATGTCGCCCACATGTCCCAGATCAACGCCGTCGGGCAGCGGCGGCTTCTTCTTTACCACGATAAGCCCCGCGTCCTTACCGCACAGACCAATCGCCTTGCCGCCCAGCGTGCCTATCTCCGCGGCGATGTTCTTGTTCAGCTTGCCCGCCAGCACCATCTGCACGATTTCCATCGTCGCATCGTCGGTTATGCGCAGTCCGTTGTGGAACTCGCTCTTTACGTCCACGCGCTTGAGCATTGCGTTGATCTCAGGCCCTCCGCCATGCACCAATATCGGATTAAGTCCAACGTACTTGAGCAGCGTCACGTCCTCCAGTATCTTGCGCGTAAGCGATGGGTCAACCATCGCGTTTCCGCCATACTTGATTACGATGGTCTTGCCCCAGAGCTTTTGTATGTAGGGCAGCGCCTCGATAAGTATATTCGCTTTATTTATAAACTGCATATCGGTATTGTCTACGATCTGATCTTTAGCCATATTGATTACCGCCTCTCGTATTCGTCGTTCATATTATATGGAAGGCTTAACATATTCAGGTATAGGGCACACATACGGGTGCATGGCTATGCTTGCGTCGAATTCGCGCTTTGCCCGCGTCAGCAGCTCGCTGTCGCTCATCAGCTTCGCTCCTGTCAGAGCCAGCGCCTTGCCCGCGTACAGCATTGCCTTGTGCGCGATGCTGCTCTTGCCGCAGGTCACTACCTGCCAGCTGTGCGCCGGTGTGCCTGCGGGCCATGCCGCGGTAGAAATCTGCGCCGTGGGCGCGCACCAGCTTGCGTCGCCTACATCGGTGGATACCGGGATTATCGGCATGTCGGTGGCCACATGCGGCGCGACGAACGTATACATCGCTTCGCCCTGATGCGCCATTACGCTTTCGCTCGTGCGGCTGTCGCACAGGCGGACAAGGCGGGTCAGCGTGTCCTCGGGCGTGGCGATAGTCGCCTGAACATCATGCGCGAATTTAAGCTCATCCGCGGTATAGTCAGGCGTGCCGAGTGAAGTGCAGCTTTCTATCAGCGCTTCGCCCAGCACGGCATTGGGCTTCATGTTGGAGCAGCCCTTGACAAATTCTATGTCTACCTGAGTGCCGGTCATTATGGCCGCACCTCGCGCGCAGTCCTTGACGCGCTCAACTATGTCGGTAAGGTCGCTCAGGCGAGGGGAGCGCACCAGATACACCGCCTCGGATTTGGCCTGCACCACATTGGGCGACGCGCCGCCCGCGTCGGTTATGGCGTAGTGTATGCGCGTGTCCTCCGGCACATGTTCGCGTAGGAACTGTACGCCCACATTCATCAGCTCCAGCGCGTCCAATGCGCTGCGCCCCAGATGCGGACTGCCCGCCGCGTGCGCCGCCTGTCCCTTGAATCGGAATATCAGCTTCACATTGGCCAGCGACCCGCCCGGCCATATGCCGGTATAGTCCCACGGATGCCACGTAAGTATAGCGTCGATGCCGTCGAAATACCCGTCGCGCGCCAGAAATGCCTTCGCACTTGCGGTTTCCTCGGCGGGACAGCCGAAATATACGACCGTGCCGCTGACAGTCCCAGCGGCAATCAAATCCTTAACGGCCAGCGCCGCCGCCAGCGATCCCACACCCAGCAGGTTGTGTCCGCAGCCGTGGCCGGGCGCGCCCGCCTCAACGGGCATTTTAGTTAAGCAGCCCGCCTGCTGACTAAGTGCGCTAAGCGCGTCGTATTCGCCTAAGAATGCGATAACCGGCTTGCCGCTTCCGAACGTCGCGCGGAATGCGGTGGGCATATCGTCCAATTGCTTCTCTAGCGCAAATCCGTTTTGCTCAAGCAGCGAACAAAGCATATCGGCGGCATAATCCTCATGGAAGTTAACTTGCGGATGATCCCATATTGCGTCGCTTGCATTGACAAGCGCGGCTTTGCGAGCATCTATGCTTTCAGAAACAGCGTGCTGTATTGCCAGAATACTCATAAGCGATGTATCCTCCAAACTTGGTATGGATTCAAGTATACTCAGTTGACAGTAAAATGTCAAGCATAAATATGCAGGCTTACGCAAGAATATCGCATAAAAACGGTAAAAAATGTGCATATAGCTAATTATAATTAGTGGGACTCTAAATGACTGAAGCGCATGAAGTCGAACGTAAATGAGTTATAACACAAAAAATGAGGAGAGCATACAAACGATATGCTCTCCTCGGTAAAATGCGTTTATCCCTTAACGGCGCCGATCATAACGCCCTTTACGAAATAACGCTGCAGGAACGGGTAGATAATCAGTATCGGAACGGTGGATACAACGACGGTGCAGTACTTAACCAGCTCGCGGGTGTACGATTCCTCGGCCATCGAGGTAACGTCAGTCGTCGCGGACTTGGTGTTGGTGATAAGCACCTCGCGCAGTATCATCTGCAGGGGCCACAGCGAGTTGCTGGGCTGGAACACCAGCGACTGATACCAGCTGTTCCACCATGCCACGCCGTAGTACATCGCGATAACCGCGATAACGGCGGTGGACAGCGGTACGTATATCTTGAAGAATATCTGAAGGTCGGTCGCGCCGTCCAGCGTCGCGGACTCTTCCAGACTCTCCGGTATGCCCAGGAAGAACGTGCGCATGATTATCATGTTGTACGCGCTCATTATCCAGGGCAGCAGGAACGCCCAGCGGGTGTCGTAAATGCCTATCTGACGCACTACGAAGAACAAGGGGATTATGCCGCCCGAGAAGAACATGGTGAACATTATCAGCTTCATTATGATGTTCTTTAGCATGAAGTTCTTGCGGGATAGCACAAACGCCGCCATGCCGGTGATTACCAGACCGCCCAGAGTACCTACGATAACGTAGAACAGCGTGTGAAAGATACTGGGCACCAGCTTTGCGTTCTGGAACGTAAGCTCATAGCCGCGCAGAGTGAACGGCTCGAGCGGCCACCACATGGGGCCTTCCAGTTTAAGCAGCTGCTTTGCATCGCTGAACGACGCAAACACTGTATACAGCAGGGGATATACCGTAATGAACATCAACGCCAGCATTATAATTACGATTATTGCATCGGCAATATAAGAGCTGGGCTTGCGGCCAACTTGCTTTGACATTGTTCAGCCCTCCTTTACCACAGACTGTTGTCGGAAATCTTGCGGGATATGGCGTTGGTGCTGACCAGCAGAATTACGTTGATTATCGAGTTGAGCAGACCAACGGCCGTGGCGTAGGAATACTGAACCTGCTGCAGACCAGTGCGGTAAACATAGGTCGATATAACGTCGGCGGTTTCCATTACCATATCGTTGTACATAAGTATGATGCGGTCCCAGCCCAGGCTCATCAGATTACCTATGCGCAGTATGAGGAGGATTACGATCGTGGGTGCGATACCGGGCAGGGTGATATGCCACATCTGACGCCAGCGTCCCGCGCCGTCCACACGAGCGGCTTCATACAGGGCTGCGTCCACGCTGGTCAGCGCGGCGAAATAGATTATAGAATCCCAGCCGAGCTCCTGCCATATGTTCATGCCGATATACAGCGGCTGGAAATAAGCTTCGATAGTCAAAATGTTTGTCTTGGGCATTCCGAAGTGGATGAGTATGCTGGTAAGCAAACCATCGGAACGACAGAAGATAACCATAAGGCCGCATACAACAACCGAGGAAACGAAGTGCGGCATGTAGGTAACGGTCTGAACGACCTTGCGGAACGCGGTGGAGCGAACTTCGTTAAGCAGAAGTGCGAATATGATCGGCAGCGGGAATCCGAACACCAGCATACCGATGTTGCTGGACAGCGTGTTGCGTATCAGACGCCAAATGAAAGG